>NZ_JCBCBS010000135.1:0-2670 GCF_059864205.1 Pelovirga sp. | reverse complement strand
TAACTTTGAATGGGGAAAAAAAGTGTCTTAATTATGGTCAAAGTGTCTGTAGGGGAGCTAAATCGGTATTTTTGAGGGGTCTTAAAAGAGAAAAAGCCTCACTAAATTATATACTTAGCAAGGCTTCTTTGAATGTCTGGTGCCGAAGGGGAGACTCGCCCACTATGTCACCACCATCACGGTTGTTCCTGCGTCGGCTCCCCTGCGCTCACTGACGCAGCCATCCGTGGCTGCTTTTCTGACATTTAGTCAGCGCTCGCTTCGCTTCGAGTCTCGATCGTTGAACAAAAAAAAAGACCGCAAATGCGGTCTGTTTTTTTTGGTGCCGAAGGGGAGACTCGAACTCCCACGGGCCTACGCCCACTAGACCCTGAACCTAGCGTGTCTACCAATTCCACCACTTCGGCGTACAACGTGGGCACGTTATAACAAAGGAATTTTTTGTTTGCAACAAAAAAAACAGCCCTTCAGCAAAGGCTATTACGGCCGTAAAGGCGCCACAATGAGGGTCTGGTATTTTTTTACGGTAACCAGTCCGGGGCGAGCTCCCTTGGGGCGCGAGACATTTTCTGCCGTCGCCATCATCACCTCAACCCTGGCATCATGTTGTGCCTTGGAATATCCGGCAGCGATAGCAGCAGCATAGAGCATATCTTCATCGGTTACGGGAAACGTTGCCGGCGATGCCTTTAGCACCACATGGGCACCCGGGCAGTTGCAGGCATGGAACCACAGATCACCACTTTTAAGTTGCCGGCCCGACAACAGATCGTTGTGCCGATTATTTCTGCCGCGCAGGACCTTGATACCGGAAGGGCTGACAAGTTCTTGTGGTGCACTGGACTGGCGGGTACGTTTTTTATGCTGCCCCCCGCCCCCCTTGAGCAGACCGGCTTCATCCAGCTCGGCATAAATGGCTTCCAGATCAGCAGGCTCCGCCTGATCGTCCAACTGGTAGAGCAATTCTGCCAACCACTCTTGTTCAAGCCGCGTTTCTGCGAGCCGCCGCTGACTGTGTTCAACGCCCCGCGCTGCCTTTTTGTATTTTTTGAAGTAATTCTGTGCATTCTGCTGCGGTGACAGCCGCCCATCGAGATCAATATCAATAACTTCTGCAGTGGCTGAAAACATATTCGCCACGGTGAACTGTTCCATCCCTTTTTTCACCAGATGGAGATTCGCCAGAAGCAAATCACCTTTGATTCTATCCTCTTGCGAGTGCTGCTGACGCTCCAGTTCTGTACTGATCTTGTGATAACGCTTGGTCAGTTTTTTTTGCTGGCGCACAATCGCCTGACGCAGGCGCTGTTGGATTCCCTGAGGGGTGACACCTGCTGCCGGGTTGTTTCCTTGCTGATCCAGATAATCACTCCAGCAAAGGTAACCTTCCGGCAGCGGTAAAGCTGGTTGTGACTGGCCAATCGGTGCCTCAGGTTTGTCGGGGTAGCGATAAGTTTTCCCTGCCACTAGTTGTCGTCCTGAACCCTCGCCGCTATCGCGTTTGAGCACGTCAATGATGATGTCGTGCTGATTGACCAGTATCATGTTACCTATCGTACCGATCATTTCCACCATCAAAAAACACAGGCCCTTAGGTCCGTGGCAGTCGATCCGTACCACCCGATCATCATTGACCAGTTGCACCCGGTCGATTCGACTCAGCCGTGAGCGCAGCAACTGGCAGAAGCGTGGCGGCTGATGGGGGTTAAGCCATTCTCTTTGAGATAAGTGAATGCGCTGCTGCCCCGATTTGACGGAAACAAGTAAGCGCAGGTTAGCAGTTCCGTTCCATAGACGCAGGACCAGCACCTCGGCTTCGGGCTGATGGATTTTTGATATCCGTGCACCGGCGATCTGCGTTTGCAGTTCGGTAATGATTTCCTTAAGCAGGGCATATTTCATTTATGCAAGCCAGATCATTTCTGTTGCCCAATTATTTTTGTGGTCTTTTGCCAGGGTCGACAACCACTCATCTCCATCTCGATGGCAAAGCTGAGGAATGTTCGTATCAGAACAATGATCGCCAGCATGCCGACACTGGAAAAAGTAAATTCAACAGCTACCGTTTTGATGATGTCTGCCGCCACCAGGAATTCGAGTCCGAGCAGAATGCCCCGCGCTAACTGCAGACGATAGCTGTGAAACAGTTCCTCGCTCGCCCCTTTTTTCACCAACAGATAGAGGTTATAGAAGGATGCGTAAAGCGAAAACAGCATGATGATGCCGATTCCCAGCAACTCAAGGGAAAAAACACTCCACTGGGCAATCGTCAGAACGACTTCATGAAAATCTGCCGTCATGGTTCCTCCGGTTTTTAAGAACTGAACAAAATCAAAAATAGTGACTGGCTTGCAGGCTCTTGTGTGTTCCGCTTTCAAATCCAATCTGCTAGTATATAAATTATACCAGTTCCATCAACCAGTAATCCAACCTGCCCATACTTTGACATTACTGATTAGCACCAATCTTCCGCTCTCCTCTGAAAAGTCGCCACTCTCGCGAAAGCGGGAGTCCAGGAATCTGAGCAAACCCCCTGGTTCCTGCCAACTCGCGATGAAGAATGGAGACTGAGGTCAGCTTTCCGCTTGCAGATTGCTCATCTGCCTGCTATAGAATTAAGTATGCTTTTCCTACCTTATCAATGAACTATCATCAACAACCTACTATGTC
>NZ_JCBCBS010000122.1:0-14876 GCF_059864205.1 Pelovirga sp. | reverse complement strand
ATGTTGGACCAGATAACCGGAAAGCCGGCGGTACAGGGCAGTTCCACCAGGGTGATGCCGAGGGCCATGATGATGGTGGCGCCGACCATGCCGGCAGTTGACATATCCTGATGGATGATGTTGCGCATACGTTTGAAAATTCCCGGCTTGTGCTTGTCGGAGATGGTGAAGCTCACTCCCTGTTGAAACCAGAAATAGTCCTTGATGTTGACCACGGCAAAGGTCAGAGCCAACAGCCCGACGACAATCTTGATCCAATCTACATACCCCACATACAAAAAGACATTGAGCAGCCCCAGCATGAAGGCCCCATAACCGGCGGCGGTGGTCAACAGGAACGCCAAGCCGACAATGATAATTTTGCGGCGCGAGCGGGTATGCAGCAGAATGCCCAAAAGGATGGTAAGCAGCCAGATTGAACAGGGATTAAAACCATCGACAACGGCGATCAGCACGGTTGTCAGCAGCAGGGGCATGGTGTCGATATTGATATCACCGAACAGGGGAACGCTGATGGTGTCGGTTGCGGTTGTTGGGGGTGTTTCGCCGCCGTGCTGCAGGCCAAGAAGTTTTTCCAGCTCGCCGCGCATCTCGTCGGGAAAATGTTCACGGTAGCCGATCCAGTGACGCTCACCGATAAAGGTTAAGGGAACACTGTGAGAATCAATGCCGTATTTGTTGGTGGCTTCGAGAAAGCGCTGCTGATTGGCGCGGTCGTAGTACACTTCATAATCACGCAGTTCAACCTCGGGAAAGTCTGCTGCCAGCTGTTCGAGTTGGGGTTTCAGACGTTCGCAGAAAGGGCAACCGATGCCCCAGAAATAGAGAATTTCGTGGGCTGCATGTGAGCGGCTTGTCAGCGCCGGGCTATCTATGCTGCTCCAACCGAAGCTGTCGGTTGTCAGGGAAGGAACCAGTGGACTGCCGGCAACCCCCTGGCAGGCCGTATCACTGCCGGCGTCGATATTGTCAGGGCAATCGGGGACTGCTTCGCAACGCATATTCAAAGGATTGTATTTTTGACCGGGAGCACAATCGATGAAGGCGTTTGCCTGAAGGGCGCCGCCAAATAAAAGAGCAAACGCAACAATCAATCCTGTCGCGACAATCACTCTTTGGTAGATAAAATGAGTCAAGGCTCTGGCCATCGTTGTTCCATTATCTGCGTTGAGAAGGTGAGTGCTTTGCGAATCGGTTGGCAATCTTAGCGGAAAACAGTTTGTCTGGTAAGGTGCTTTTGGCGGTTTTTGTCAGGAGATTGATGGTTGCCTGGTGGTTTCAGAAAGTAATCCGCGCTGCAGTACATGATAGCGTACTCCATCGGAATGCAAGATGCTGCCAAAGAGACTGACGGCGTTGACAGTAAAGGCTTGCCGAAGGGGTATGTCATCCATCAGTTGTCGGAGCCTTTCGAGGTTATTATTGCTCTTGATGCGGGCGAGGGTGATGTGAGGGTGGAAGTGCTGTTCCGGGGCAAAACCCAAAGGCTCAAATAGCCGGTCGATCTGCTGCACCAGTTGCTTGAAGGGCAGTGGCTCATTGATGGCGGCATAGAGGATGCGTGGTTGTTTGGATGAGGGGAAAAAGCCGAAGCCGTTCAGATTGGCAGTGAAAGCCCCCTGGTCTCGAGCAAGCTGGCTAATCTTTTCAGCAAGTTGGGGCAACCGGGTGTCATCAACCTCGCCAAGGAACTTCAAGGTCAGATGCAGATTGTCCGGTTTGACCCAGCCGGCAGTGACATCGCACCGGCGTAGTTGCCGGGCGATGTCACCGAGGTATTGCTTGAGTGCGGAAGATAATTCAACGGCGATAAAGGTACGCATCCCCTCATCTTACGTTTTTCGCCGGTCGGGTTACAGTCCCTTCTTTTCAAATATTCTGAATGCCGACAGACCAACGATGATGAAAACCACGATGACCAGCCAGGGTGAGATGCCGAGCACCTGCGGCAGGGTTACCTTGCCGTAGGCTCCCCAGGTCAGCACGGTACGTTGTAATAGCGGATAGGCTTCGGCGAAGATAGCAGCACCAACGACCATGCCGGCGATGGCCCAGATGACATGAATACGCCCTTCCGCCAGGGCGCCGACGGAGGTGCCGGGGCAGAAGCCGGCGATGGCCCAGCCGATACCGAACAGCAGACCGCCAATAATAAGAGCGCCGACATTGGCGGACTTGATGCTTAATGAGATCACGCCGAAACCGTTGAGAGCATAGATGCCGACCATTCCGACCAACACTGCGGTCAGCATGAACTTGATGATGGTCATGTCCTTAAGCAGCATAAACCCAACCTGCTTTTCGAAGCGCAGAACTTCACCTTTTTGCAGGAAGAATCCGAATAAGATGCCGGTTGCCAGTCCTAAAAAGAGATCCATGATCCTCCTCCTTATTTCTTATAGAGCAGGTGAGCGGTGATGATGCCGCCAACCATGAAGAATACCAGGGCCAACAGACCACTGACCGCCAATTGCATGTTGCCTGACAACCCATGGCCGCTCGGACAGCCATCGGCCAGGCGCGCGCCGAACATCAGGATCATGCCGCCGATAAAAGCGCCAACCCCCCGGAGTGTCGCGCTGGTGCCGAAGCGTTCTTTCCAGATCGGTGGCACAGTTTCCAGCTTGGCTGAGCGTCCGAGTCGGGCGGAGATCAGGGCACCAACAAAGATGCCGATGACAACCATCATCTGCCAGTCAACCCGGGGGCGGTTCTTTTTCAGATACTCATTGGTCTCAACATTTGCGGGGATGACAACCTGCTCAACGTAGCCGGCCGCCCGGACAAATGTGGTTGAGGCACCCAGATACATACTCTTATCGATCACCAGAGTGGTGACCGCGACCGAGAGAATGGCAAGGATGCCGGTAAGGGCACCGGCGACGTAAGGATTCCAGCGTGCAGCGAAAATTGAGATATTCATAGGATCTCCTTTGCTATTGTTGTATATGAATATGTATATATAATAAATAAAAAAATGTTTCAAGGGGTGACATGATTTTTTAAAATACAAAGATCTTTATGCAAAAATTCACCCTTAACAGTTTTACATATCAGGTAGGTTTTGCAACTAATGGGATGAGGAATGTGGTTAAAAATCAGCGGGGGACGATCAGGGTGTTGCTCTGATGACGTAAATGTTGACATCGACACCGTACATCTGTTGAACCGTTTCGGGTGTTAAATTGGTGTGATGGGCGCAGCTTTGAAACATTCTGGATTCCGGCCTCCGAGAGTGATGAACGTATCTATGAATCCACCGCAGTAATAAGCAAATTTATTCATCTAGTGGCATGATCAAAGGATTGAACGCTTTGGACGCAATCAGAACCCGTTTGCCGACCTTCAGGGTTGTCATCTCCCGCTCGCTGGCGATGACCTGAACAATATCCTGCCCGACCAGCACGTGGACGATATAGACGACGCCGCTGGGTTTGATGTGTACCACCTCACCATTAAAACGGAACTTATTGCTGATCTTTGATTGTGAAAACACCTCCGTCGGGCTGCCGCTGCGGGTGACTTTTCCTTTGTCCAGCACAAAGACGCGGCGACTGAGGCGGAAGACCTCGCTCAGATCGTGGCTCACCAGCAGGGTGGTTGGTTGATAGCGCTGATGCAGACGCTGCAGTTCATCCTGGAGTTTGAGACGCATCTGCAGGTCCAGCGCCGACAGGGGTTCGTCAAGGAGCAGGATGGTTGGTTTCAGGGCCAGGGCGCGCGCCAGGGCGACACGTTGACGCTGGCCGCCGGAGAGCTTGTCCGGCTTGCGCCCGGCCAGCTCCTGTAACCCTGCAACCTCCAGTAGTTCGCCGACGATGGCGCTGCGCTGCTGTTTGGGTAGAGCCAGACCGATGTTCTCGGCGACGGTGAGATTGGGAAACAGGGCGTAATCCTGAAACACCATGCCGATGGAGCGCCGGCGCGGCGACAGATTGATGCGGCGGGCAGAGTCGAACCAGGGTTGGCCATCGACAACGATGGTTCCGCTATCGGGGGTGGTCAACCCCGCCACCATGCGCAACAGGGTGGTTTTGCCCGCACCGGAGGGGCCGAACAGGGTGGTGAATTCCCCCTCTTCAATGGTGCCGCTGAACACCAGGTCCATCGGCCCTTCGGCGGTATGCAGGCGTTTGCTGACATTGACTTCAATCATGTCAGCTCCATGCGGGCAAAGCGCCGGTTGACGATGTAGACCAGTAGCAGAATGGCGAAGGTGATGGCGAACAGGACAAGGGCGTACCGGTGGGCGGTGGCATAGTCGAGGGCTTCGACCCGATCATAGATGGCGATGGAAGCCATGCGGGTTTGACCGGGGATATTGCCGCCGACCATCAGTACCACGCCGAATTCTCCGACGGTGTGGGCGAAACTTAACACGCACCCGGCGAGGATGCCCGGTTTCATGTTGGGCAGCAGGATGGTGAACAGGGTCTTCACCCGGGAGATCCCCAAGGTCGCCGCCGCCTCGCGCAGGTTGGCGGGAATTGCGCCAAAGCCGCTTTGCAGGGGATGGATCATGAAGGGGAGGCTGAACAGCACCGAACCGACGATGATCCCTTCAAAGCTGAACACCAGCCTTAAATTCAGCCAGCTTTCAAGAAAACCACCGACCGGATTGACCGGACTGAAGAACACCAACAGATAAAATCCCAGTACCGTTGGTGGCAGTACCAGGGGCATGCTCACCAGGGTTTCAACGATGGCTTTGCTGCGATTGCTGGTATAGGCCAGCCAGTAGCTCAAGGGAATTCCCAGCACCAGCAGAATGATGGTGGTGATGCCGGCGACTTGGAAGGTGAGGATCATGGTTTGGATGAAATCGGGGTTCATAGAATTTCCATATCTGTTGAGCGCCGGCTCGGGGAGCCTATGCCAAGGGACGCATTTCGTCGTCCATGGCCACTTGTTGTCGCCATCCGTGGCGACAAACACCCTTGTCACAGGATCCCCAACCCTGTGCAATGGCGAGTTGAATAGCAGGAAATTCTTTTAATTCCCAGTCAATGATACCTCGTTGGCCTTGACCAGCCATTCCACCTGATCACCGGTTTTCAGCTCAATTTTTTGCGCTGAGCGGTTGGTGATAATGGAAATAACCTGGTGTCCTGCGCTATCGAGGGTGATTTCCGCCAGCATGCCGCTGCTGCGGATGGCGGCGATGGTCGCGGTAAAGCGGTTGCGTAAACTGATCTGCCCGCTTAAATTGCGGGCGATGGAAACTTCCGTCTCCTTGAACAGAATTTTTACCCTCTGGCCGGTTTTCAACCAGGGGCATTGTTCCGGGGTTTCGACGATCAGCGCCGACATCCTGAAGTCTGAGGTCACCTCAATATCCACCAGGGAGAGGTTGCCGTCAGTGTCGATGGCGGCGATGGTTCCGGGAATGCTGTTCATTGTGCTGGAACCTCAAAACCGTACATCTTGAGGATCTCCTTGCCTTCCTCACTTTCGATAAAATCAGCGAAGATTCGTGACAGGGGGTGTCTTGCCCCATAGTTGGTGATCATGTAGCCCTGATGCAGCGGCTTATGATCCTTGACGTCAATCAGCTCAAAGGGTTCACCAAGTTGTTTCATTTCTGGAGCCAGTGCCAAAGAGTAGGCGATGATGCCGACATCGGCTGCACCACTGACGATAAAATGAGCCGTCTGGGAGATGTTTTCTCCCATGACCAGCTTAGGCTGCAATTCTTCCCACATGCCATGGGTTTTCATCGCCTCCATGCCGGCAACACCGTAAGGTGCGTGCTCGGGATTGGCGATGGAAATGCGGCGGATGGAAGGATCACGCAGCACTTCCATGCCTTTGCTCAAAGCGAGCTTGCCCCCCTTGTGTTGCCAGATAACAATGCGGCCGATGGCGTAGAGTGTGGCTTCCCCAATGCCATGCCCGTCTTGTAACAAGCGTTCCGGATACTCGATATTGGCAGAGAAATAGAGATCATAGGGAGCATTGTTGCGAATCTGGGCGTAAGCTTTACCACTGGAACCATAGATGGTTTCGATCCTGGCACCCGGATGAGTCTGCTTGAAAGCGGTGACAACCTCATTCATGGCGTAGCGCAGGTCGGCAGCAGCGAAAACAATCAGGGAACGCTGTTGCGCGTGCAGACTGGTGGTTGATGTGAGGATAAGCAGCAGGAATAATAAGAAATATTTCATACAGGTGACTCAGCAACCATGATCGAAGCCGCGAACAGCGGCCGATATCAGGGGAGAAGGAGGTTGAGGAATGAAGATGACATAAGGCGAATATTCTGTCAAAAAAATGGTCAGGGTTCAGCGCCGTTAAAGATCCTTTTCCTTACCGGACCCCTTGCCCGGGAATCTTAACCAATACTGCCAAAGCTGGCCAACGCCATCACCCCACACAAGCGGGGCATCTCTCCCTGATACATCAGCAGGTTTTGCCCATGCCGGGCAAAACCTCTTTGGCGCAGCAGCAGTTCAAGTCCGGCAGAATCCAGAGCATCAACAAACAGACTCTTGTTTGCAGGTATTGCGGCCACCGCCGCATCCAGCAGCAGGCGGGCGCTGCGCGGATCGGTTTTTGCCGTGGACCAGGGGCCAAGCTGCCAGACATCGAGCCCCGCTTGCAACAGGGCAAGATGATTCGGTTGCTGCAGCAGGGTTGATTCCAGCGCCAGGGCCTGGATCAGATCGCGGCGATCTTCCCCCCAGCTATCCTGTTCCAGGTTGATCAGGCAGTGCAGGGTTGCCTGCACCTCTGCAGCTTGCCCGTAACCGTAGCCGGTAGCGCTCCAGCGCGTCACCGTATCGACCTGTTCAAACCCGTAGCGCCGATACAGCGGTGCGCCTTGCTCGGACGCGGTCAGCCAGATGCGTTTGAGCTGGAGCTGATTGAGAAATTTCAGCGCTTCTTCAAGCAGCCTTTTTCCGTAACCTTGCCTGCGGTGCAGCGGGTCGATGAGCAGGTTGCCGATCCAGCCGCTGTGCCGGTAACCAACCGCAGAAACAAAGCCACGGGGTGTGCCCTTATCGCGCAGGGCGAAGAAGAAAGGACGCCATTGATGTTGGAAGAGCCGTTGCTCTTTGAATGGGACTCGCCACCCCTCCTGGGCTGCCCAGCGCAAAAACAGTGGCCAGTCGGCGCTGGTTGGTGGCTGGATCGTCACTGTCATTCAGTTGGCGCGACACAGCTCGATCAGTTCCTGATCCAGTAAGGCCCGTTTGCGACGGCCGGCAAGGGAGCGGACGCGCTGTAACAATTTATTCAAGTCGATCTGCGGTTGTTCCAGCTGCAATTCCTGCAGGCGCTGTTTTAAACCGCTGCGGCCGGAATGTTTGCCGACGACGATATGGCGCTTTAGTCCTACCTCTGCCGGATCAAAACCTTCGTAAGTAGATGGATGTTTCAGGATCCCATCGGTATGCAGCCCTGATTCATGGTAAAAGACCTTTTCTCCGACAATTGCCTTCCAGGGAGTCAGTGGCCGGCCGCTGGCAGCTGCTACATAGCGGGAAAGATGAGCCAGATCCGTTGTCGTAATCTCAGGATCGATCTCGCAGGCGAGTTTAAGTGCCATCACCACTTCTTCCATCGCCGCATTGCCGGCCCGTTCGCCGATGCCGTTGACGGTGGTGCTGACATAGGTCGCTCCGGCCCTGATTCCGGCAATGGCATTGGCGGTCGCCATCCCCAGATCGTTGTGGGTATGAACCTCCAGATCGATGGAACTGTGACGGACCAGAGTGCTGACCTTGTCATAAGTGGTGAAAGGGTCGAGCAACCCCAGGGTGTCACAGAAGCGGAACCGATCAGCACCAAGGTTTGCGGCAATCGCCAACAGTTCCAGTAGAAACTCCATGTCAGCGCGGCCGGCATCCTCGGCACCAACGCAGACATAGAGCTGATGCTGTTTGGCGAAATCAAGGGCGATTTTTAATTGTTCTTTTACCTGCTCACGGCTGGAGCGCAGTTTGTGACGGATGTGAATGTCAGACACGGAAATGGAGAGATCGACGGCCCTGATGCCGCAGTTCAAGGATGCCTGGATGTCGGGAATCAGGGCGCGGTTCCATGACAGCAGGCGGGCATTGAGATTCAGGTCGACGAGTTTTTTGATGGTGCGCTGTTCGTCCTTGCCCATGGCGGGAATGCCGCATTCCAGTTCGCTGACGCCGATCCGGTCGAGCAGGGTGGCGATGGCGATTTTTTCGGTGCAATTGAAGACGACCCCGGCGGTCTGTTCGCCATCGCGCAGGGTGGTGTCGGCGATGTGGATTTTTTTGCTGGACATAGACATACCCCCAAATCGGGTTAAGGGACGCCTTTGTCGCCGGATAGATTGTGTGTCATTTGCTTCAAAGCAAATTTTGTGCCTTGTCTGGGGATAGGTGGAATCTGCGGGTTGATGTCAAGGAGTGGTGATTGTTCTGCTTATTCTTGAGGCAGGGTGGTTAAATTTTGGGCAGAAGGTTTGTATGTAGGGGCGCAATTCATTGCGTCCTGATTTATTGATGTATCATGACAATCGGGCGTGATGAATCACGCCCCTACCTGAAATCTATCGCATCGCCTCTCAGCCACCCTGCGTGAACCGCCGATTTTGGCAGATGTTTTGCAGATAAAGGCTAAGTTGAACCTTCCCTTCGGCATGGCCGCCGAACAATACCAATACATTTCCCCCCTCTCAATGGTGCGGCGGGGCGACTTGATCTATATTATTTCAAGGAGCTGTCGTGGCATCAAAACCCAATATCAGAGAACTGCTGGTCGAAAGTGCCTGTGAGCATAATCAGACCAAAAAAGCAGCATGTAATGCGCCTACTCCCGGTGCGACCACCGGTGGCTGTGCTTTTGAAGGCGCGCAGATTGCCCTGTTTCCTTTTGCCGACGCCGCCCACCTGGTTCACGGCCCCATCACCTGCCTCGGTGCCAGCTGGGAAACGCGGGCGACACCCACCAGTTGGCCCGCTAGAGATCTGACCCAGGTCGGTCTGACCACCGATACCAGCCTGAATGATGTGGTATTCGGCGGGGAGGAAAATCTAGCCGTTGCGATCGATCAGACCATTGTTCGTTATCAACCCCAGGCTCTGTTTGTTTATGCTACCTGTGTCACCGCCCTGATCGGAGACGATATCGACAAGGCCTGTCGCGAGGCCGCCGCACGCCATGGCATCCCCTGCGTGCCGGTGCACGCGCCCGGCTTTGTCGGCAGCAAGAACCTCGGCAGTCGCCTGGGCGGCGAAGCGGTACTAACCCATCTGATTGGCACCCTGGAGCCGGAGGTGACAACCCCCTTCGATATCAACCTGATCGGTGAATATAACGTCACCGGTGATATGTGGCAGTACGCGCATCTGCTTGAAGAACTGGGGATCCGCATCCTGTCGACCTTGAGCGGGGATGGGCGCATTGCGGCGATCCGCACTGCCCATCGGGCCAAGCTCAATGTCATCGTCTGCGCCAAATCCCTGGTTTCCATCACCCGCAAGATGCAGGAAAAGTATGGCATTCCCTGGATCTCTCTGTCCTTCTACGGCCAACGTGACACCTCGGCCGGACTGCTGGCCATTGCTGATGCCCTGGGTGATCCGGCCTTGATCGAGCGCACCCAGGCACTGGTAGCAAGGGAGGAGGCGAAACTGGGGGAAAAGCTCGCACCTTATCGCGAACTATTTGCCGGCAAAAAGGCGGTACTCAATACCGGCGGCAACAAAACCTGGTCCATCGCCGCTGCCCTGCAGGATCTTGGCATCGAGGTGGTGGCGACAGCAGTGCGTAAGGCAACGGAAGATGATCGCGCCAAAGCGCGCGAGTATCTCGGTGAAAATGGAGTGCTGATGATGAACCCCGGTGCCGAACAGGCGAAGCTGATCGATGAAAAGGGCGCCCATATCCTCCTGGCCGGGGGGCGCTCCCTGTATACGGCGATCAAAAAGGGGATCGCCTTTATCGATGTCAACCAGGAGAAAAAAATCAGCTACGGGGCCTATAACGGGCTGTTGAATCTGGCTGAGGATCTTAAGCATGCGTTGGCAAGCCCGGTGTTTGAGTTGGCCGGACGGAGGGCACCATGGCACGGATAAGACATAAATCCACCAAATTATTGCAGGTCAATCCGTTCAAACTGTCGGCCCCGATGGGTGCGACCCTGGCGTTTCTGGGGGTTCACCAGTGTATGCCGCTGATGCATGGCGGCCAGGGGTGCGCCAGTTTCACCAAGGTCTTTTATACGCGCCATTTTGCCGAGCCGATTGCCTTGCAGACCACCGCTGTTACTGATGTCACGGCAGTTCTTGATGGTGGCGATTACAGCATCAGTGAAGCGGTGAAAAATATCGGCAACAAGGTCACCCCGGAGCTGATCGGGCTTTATACGACCGGTCTGACCGAAACCAAGGGGGATGATGTCAGTGGTATCGCCAAACGGTTGGAGGTGCCGCTGGTCTATGTCAATACCCCCGATTACGAGGGTGGACTGGAGCAGGGGTGGGCAGCGGCCTGCAGTGCCATGATCCGGCAACTGACGAATGCCTGTGCCGATGTTGACGACAATCGTCTGGTGCTGCTCCCCCATGTCAGTCTGACGCCCCTTGAGGTGGAAAAGATCGCTGATCTGATTGCCGCCTTCGGTTTCAATGTGGTGACCCTACCGGATCTGTCGAGTTCCCTTGATGGTCATGTTGGCGAAAAACAGGCGGCTCTTTCCAGTGGTGGTATCCGTGTCGAACACATTCGTGATCTGGCGCAGGCTGGGCTGGTTGTCAGCGTCGGTGCGTCGATGCTTCCCTGTGCCTATGAATTGCAGAAGAAAAATCCGCAGATGCGTCACCATCATTTTCCTCATCTGACGGGCCTGGTCGCTACCGATGAACTGATCAGGATGCTTCTCGCTGAAACCGGTTTTCATACACCGCCACAGCAAGTCGGGCGCTGGCGCGATCGTTTGCGTGACGCTCTGCTCGATTGTCATTTCGCTCTGGGTAAAACCCGTTTTATCCTGACCGGAGAGCCGGATATGCTTGCCGCCTTGTGTGCGATCATCAGCGAGGCGGGAGGAAAAGTCGCTGCGGTGATCGCCGCCACCGATTCATCGGCCCTGGATGATCTGAAGGCTGATCGGGTGATGGTTGGTGACCTGGGGGATGCCGAGGATCTGGCCGCCGACTTTGATCTGATCATCGGTGGCACCCATGTGGAGGCTTTGGCCGATCGCCTGGGGAAGGGGATGGTGCTGCGCGGTTTCCCCAACTGGGAGCAACTCGGCAATCAACTGGTGCATGACTGTCTTTATGAGGGGGGAGCCTATTTTCTTTGCGAGATGGCCAATGTCATTACCCGGCATCAGCATCATAGCGGTCAGCGATGAGTGGTTATAGCGAACAGATTCTGCGTTATGCCGACAATCCCCACCATGTCGGAGAACTGGCCGGCGCCGATGGCATCGGTGAAGTCGGCCTGGGGGCAGAAGAGCGAGGTGCGCGCATCGCTGTCCGATTTTTTATCAAGACTGCCGGACGCCAAGTTGAAATGGTGAGATTTCAGGCGTTTGGTTGTGGCTACACGATTGCTGCCTGCGCCGCCGCGGCAGAACTTGCGGAAAACGCCTCTATGAACGAGGTCCTCCGGATCAGCCGTGAAGCTATCAACGCAAGGCTGGGCGGCCTTCCGGTTGATCGCCTTTATTGTGCCGATCTGGCCGTTCAGGCCTTGCAAGCGGCGGCTGCCAGTATCGGGCGTCAAGGTAAGCCGGTCACCGGCAATTTAGCCCGGCATCAGGATCACGCCGGGCCCAGGGTCAGTAGCGATCATCCGCGCTACCGCCAACTGATGGACAGCGCCTGTTCCGAAGACATGGTTGCGGCAGATCGTCATCTGCTTGCCTGTCTGTTGGTCGTGCTGGGGGAGGAGGGATGTCACCCGGAAATTGCCCTCGGTTTGACCTCACAGCAGTTCGCCAGCCTGTGGCGAAACTACTTTCCGGATCTTGATCTTGATGTTGCTGCTGATATTTCTGCTTCAAGGGTTTCATCGGCCGTCAGTATAGATCCTGAACTGGTCAACCTGTTGCTGGGCTTTATCCCGGATGGGGAAGAAACTGCGAACAGATTATCAGGAACCCTGCTGGCCCACATTCTCGCTGCCCGTGCTTCGAAGCCCGGCCATCTCTGGGTCGCCATGGGATTGTTCGAGCGGGCGGAACTTGGTGCGGCAATCAAGCGTCATCTGCCAACACTGTTTGCCGCCAATCATCAGGGGATGCGCTGGAAGCGGTTTTTTTACAAGCAGATCTGTGAACAGCAGGGGGGGCTGTTGTGCAAGAGTCCGGTTTGTGGTGAGTGCAGTGAGTATAAATTGTGTTTTAATGACGGTGATTCGTGAACCGTGAACCGTGAACCGTGAACCGTAAACTGTGAACTGTGAACTGTGAACTGTGAACTGTGAACCGTAAACCGTGAACCGTGAACCGTGAACCGTGAACCGTGAACCGTAAACCGTAAACTGTGAACCGTGAACCGTAAACTGTAAACTGTAAACTGTGAACCGTGAACCGTTATCTCAATTGGCCCGCTGCGCTGATTTTCTCCCTTCCAGATACTCCAGATCAATATCCTCACCAACGACTCCGGCGGCATCGGCGCGGCATTGTTTGCAGTGGCGGGCCTGGGAGAGGATGAGCTCGGCCTGGTTGCGCACCATGTCCATGGTCAGTGCCGTCGGGGGGATGACGTCCCTGAACATACCAACCGGGATGACCGGAGTGATGTTCATCATCTGTGCTCCCAGTTCGCGCACCTTGATGGCCAGATCCAGGGTTTCGTGGTCATTGATCTCGGGGATGTAGACATGGTTGATTTTAACGATCAGTCCTGCTGCTGTCGCCAGACGTAACCCCTCCAGCTGATTGTGCAACAGGATGGCCGCACCTTCCTCTCCCTTAAGCTTTTTGCCCTCATGCCGCACCCATTCATAGACTTTTGCCCCGGTTTGTGGGGTAAGGGCATTAATGGTGATGGTCAGGCTGGTCACCCCGGCAGCGATGATTTTATTCACCGACTGCGGCAGCAACAGACCGTTGGTTGACAGGCACAGCTTCATCTCCGGGAATTCCTTGCGGACCAGATCAAAGGCGCTAAAGGTTTTGGGATTGTCTAACGGGTCACCGGGGCCGGCGATGCCGACAACCTTCAGTTCGGCACCACCCTTCATCTCCATGTGTCTTTTGACCAGGCGCACGCGCGCCAGCGCTTGTTCCGGCGTCAGTACCCGACTGGTCACGCCGGGACGACTTTCGTTGACACAGTCAAAGCGGCGTTCACAGAAACCGCATTTAATATTACAGCCGGGGGCTACCGGCAGGTGGATACGCCCGGCTTTGCTGTGATCACCGCCGAAGCAGGGGTGGTCGGAAATCTTTGTAGCTGTCATCATCGGGCAACCGGTCGCCATAAGTCTCTCCTTGGTTGAAAATTGGTTAGGGAAAGCGCCGTTGCCTGGCCCGTGATAAAAAAGCCCCGAGAACTCATGATGAGTTTCGGGGCGACTGTGCCTTGGGTAAAAGTGCTACATCAACGTAACCACTTTTGTTTAATGGATTAATGATTATCTGTTTAGCATATTATGTGCCAAGCATCAGACAGATGAAAACAGTCGATTTGATTAATGCACCGTGATGCCCTGCAATAAAACTGCTTAAAGTTTAGGCATAATTAAAAAAGCTGCCATAAGATTGATCCACTGACAAATGATACTATCAACGTTATAAATGCGGACAATCTTGCCCTGTTCGCATGCTGCCTTTGCACTGACCGCCGCAGACACTGTCGTGGGCAAGCTTCAGGGCCTCAAGGATGGGTCCTGAGGCGATGATCGGACGAATACCAATTTTTTCCAACTCCATTTTGGGCAGTTCACCGATCTGGGCGGTGACGACAGCCTTACATCCTTTGATGGCGTCGACAATGGTATCGAACTGGCGATGGCGAAACGGGTGATCCGGATCGAAGGAACAGTATTTTTCCACTTCAACTTCACTAATTTGTTCCGGATTGTGGCCGCGGTAGTCATATATCAGAAAGCGTCGGGCGTGACCAAAGTGCTGGTCAACCTCGGTCCCTGATTTGGATGTGACGGCAATGCGCATCAGATGCTCTCCTTTTACAGCCGAGTGTTTAAGCTCCTGCTATGCCGCCATCGGGGCAAAACTGAAACATTTCTTTGGACAGGCGACGCCACAGGCGGCACAGCCGATACAGTTGTCTTCGGCAACGACATCCATGACCATACGCGTGGAATAGTTCTCCTCGTCTTCAATATCCAGCGGTGCCAGCACTTTGCGCGAACAGGCTTTGTAACAGCGGCCGCAGCCGATGCACTTGTCGTGATCGATTCCTTCGACGAAGGTCGGGGTCCAGGTGCTTCCACCTTTGGTGATTCCGGTAATAAAGGCCATGAGATTTCTCCTTGTGATTTTTTAAAATGTTTCAATGATAGATGTTTGGGGATCACGTCGGGGGTATTTTCATTTGCGGGAAAAACTCGGCTATCGCCTCAAACAGTCCCCGCTGCATTCAAACACCCCCGACGTGATCATTGCTGGTTGTTTATCCAGAGGCGTGATGAATCAAACCCCTACATCTTTTAATAGGGCTTTTCGCAACCAGGGTGGTGGGCTGCCGCGCAGCACTTCCTGGAGTTGTTCGATGGTGTCGCTGATCGGAGCGTTGGTTTTGCTTTTGATCGGATGAATCTTCTTGGCAACCAGCCGCGCCGCTGCCGGCCCACCGATCTCCGCGACATAGACCAGGGCACAGTCGGCCAGACCGGCACAGCGGGATTCGATGCGATCGGCTTCATCAGCGCCGGAAGTGCTGACCTGGACAATGCCGTTGAAGCTTGCTGTG
>NZ_JCBCBS010000080.1:0-46849 GCF_059864205.1 Pelovirga sp. | reverse complement strand
CTGCCGTCATTCTGTGTGCAGCGAAGGGATGTCGCAGAATCCATATCCTGTTTTCTGCTGTACTGGAGTCAAATAGATAACCAGATTTTATTTGAGCGTTGGATAGTGCCTCGGCCGGGAGGTGAGATGGTGGAAAAAGGGATCAGTTATGCTGAGCTGCTGGCGGCGCTGGAGGAATTCAATCTGCCGCAGCGCGCCAGTCTGCGCCAGATTCGCGAGCGTCATCGTCAACTGGTGCGCCGCTATCATCCGGACTGCGGTCAGGGGGAAGACCCTGAGCGGATCATGCGGATCAACGCCGCCTACGGGATTCTCAATGACTACATCGGTCAGTATCAGTTCGATTTTTCGCGTCAGGCGTTTTACGACCGTTATCCGGAAGAGCGGCTGCGTGAACAGTTTTACGGCGAAAATTTATGGCACGGGAAATAAGCATCAGGGCGCAAAAAGTCTGTGGTAAAGAAGCTGTTGTGTGGTATTTTAATCAGCTTTGTCAGATGTTAATTTTTCTTTAGGTGGATGATGTGAAGAGTGATCAAACAGCGGCGTTAACCGAGGTCAGTCGACCCTCTCGCTACCTCGGCGGTGAGCTGGGGAGTCTGTGCAAGCCTGACGAGCAGGTCGATGTGCGCATGGCGTTGGCATTTCCCGATGTCTACGATGTCGGCATGAGCCATATCGGGTTTCCGATTCTCTACAGTATTCTCAATCAGCTTGAGGGGGTCGCTGCCGAGCGGGTGTTTTCCCCCTGGACGGATATGGAAGCCTGGTTGCGTGAACACAAGCAGCCCCTGTGCTCATTGGAATCGCAACGGCCTCTCGGGCAGTTTGACATCATCGGCTTTACCCTGCAGTACGAGCTCAGCTATACCAATCTGCTGACCATGCTTGATCTCGCCGGCGTGGCACGGCGCCGGCAACAGCGTAGCGAGGAGGCTCCCCTGGTAGTGGTTGGCGGCCCCTGTGCGTTTAATCCCGAACCGTTGGCTGATTTCTTTGATGTTGCCCTGATTGGTGACGGTGAGGAAGCAGTGGTGGAGCTGGTGGAGCTGGTGCGTCAACGCCGGCGCTTTGGCTGGACGAAAACACGCCTGCTCAGTGAATTGGCGCGCCACGAGGGCTTTTATGTGCCGGCCTTCTATCAGGTTGAATATCTTGACGATGGACGGGTCGCCACAATATCTCCGGTCACAGATGAGTTTCCGGCACAAGTGCGCCGGCGTTTTCTGGCTGACCTCGACCGTGCTCCGTTCCCGACCAATCCGATCGTCCCCTTTTTGCAGACCGTGCACAACCGCGTTGCGGTCGAGATTGCCCGTGGCTGTACCCGTGGTTGTCGTTTCTGTCAGGCCGGTTATATTTACCGGCCGGTGCGCGAACGCGAGCCGGAAACCATCCGCCGGCTGATTAATGAATCGCTGGAGCGTTCCGGTTTTGAGGAGATTTCCCTGCTGTCGCTGTCAACCGGCGATTACAGCTGTATCGAGCCGTTGCTGCAGGGTTTGATGCGCGAACATGCCGGTGACCAGGTGGCGGTATCCTTGCCCAGCTTGCGCGTCGGCACCCTGACGCCGGAGCTGATGGAGGAGATCAAGAGGGTACGCAAAACCGGCTTTACCCTGGCACCGGAAGCCGGCAGCGAACGTTTGCGCCGGTTGATCAATAAGGGCATTCGTGAAGAGGACCTGCTCACCGCGACAGGCCAGGCCTATCAGGCCGGCTGGCGGCTGATCAAGCTTTATTTTATGCAGGGGTTACCGACGGAAACCGATGCGGATCTCGAAGCGATCATCGCATTGGCTGCGGCGGTGAAACGCAGCGGCAAGGGCACCGGCGGCAATGATGTCAATGTGGCGGTGTCGACCTTTGTTCCCAAACCCCATACGCCGTTTCAGTGGGAGGCACAGATCGGTATCGATGAAATTCGTCGTCGGCAACGGTTACTGCGCGACGGGTTGCGGCAGAAAAAGCTGCGCCTGAAGTACCATGAAGCTGAGCTGTCTTTTCTTGAGGGGGTGTTTGCCCGTGGCGATCGTCGTTTGGGTCGGGTGATTGAGGCCGCGACGGATCTGGGCTGCCGTTTTGACGGTTGGCGTGAACATTTTGAATTTGGCCGCTGGCAGCAGGCCTTTGCCGCCTGCAAGCTGGAACCGGAGTGGTATCTGCGTCAGCGTGTTGAGGACGAAGTTCTGCCCTGGGAGCATATTGACTGCGGCCTGCCCAAGGAATTTTTTATTGCTGAGCGCCACAAAGCGCTGGAGTTGACGGCAACCAGCGATTGTCGCGAGGGGACCTGTCACAATTGTGGTGTCTGCGATTTTGAGCAACTGCGCATGCGTTTTGCGCAGGGATCTGTGGTTGAGCCGTCAGGTCGCAGCGCGGACGCTGCTGTTGCGGACGCTGCGCCGGAGCTTTTTACCCGGGTCCGTCTGACCTTGAGTAAGCTCGGGCGGGCGCGCATGGTCGGGCACCTGGAATACCTGAAAATGTTTCAGCGGGCGCTGCGCCGGGCACGCTTGCCTTTACGTTTTACGCAAGGATTTCACCCGACCCCGAAGGTCTCTTATCTGGAGGCGCTGCCCCTTGGCGTTGCCAGTCAAGCTGAACTGATTGATCTGGAATTGCTCTATCCTATCCCAATTGACCAGGTTATTAGCGATATCAATGTTCAGCTTCCTGAAGGGTTCAAAATAATTTCCGGTGAAATTATTCCCTGGAAATCGCCGTCTCCTTCGGCAGCGGTAGTTTCCAGCTGTTATCGGGTGCCGTTGCCGGAGCAGCCGCCGGAGGATCTTGAGCTGCGTATCAGGGCCCTGCTGGGAGCGTCACAACAACTGGTGACGCGCATCAAAAAAGGGGAGCCCTTGCAGGTGGATGTGCGGGATGCGCTGGTTGCCCTGTCCCTGACCCAAGAGGGGCTTGAGCTTGAGCTGACCAAGGGCGGGCCTTTATTGGTAGCGGCCTGGTTGCTCGATCTGGAAGTGGAACAGGTACGCCGCCTGGGAGTGGTGAAGACGGGGAATAAGTTGAGAGATTAAAAATCAGCATACAGAATATGGAATTCGGAATATAGAATACTGACAAGTCAGGAGAGAAAATGACCAAGGAGCTGGTAATCAATACCACCTCCCACGAAACCCGTGTCGCCTTGCTGGAGGGGGGGCATATCGCCGAACTCTACATTGAGCGCGAGCGCGAACGGGGGATTGTGGGAAATATCTACAAGGGGCGGGTGGTCCGGGTGCTGCCGGGAATGCAGGCGGCCTTTGTCGATATCGGGCTGGAGAAGGCGGCGTTTTTGTATGTAGCCGACGTGTTTGAAGAAATTGAGCAGGTTGAACGCCACATCGATGGGGATGAGGTGCTGACCGGACAGAATGACGGCGAGATATCGTCGCCGCTCCCTCCTATTGAGGACCTGCTGAAAGAGGGGCAGGAGCTGCTGGTGCAGGTGTCTAAAGAGCCGATCGGTACCAAGGGGGCACGGATCACCTCCCATGTTTCCCTGCCGGGGCGACATCTGGTGTATATGCCGACGGTGGATCATATCGGTATTTCGCGGCGCATCGAATGTGAAACGGAACGGGAACGCCTGCGCAAGATTGTCGAAGAGATGCGCGAACCGGGAACCGGCTTTATTGTGCGGACGGTGTCGGAAGGAAAAAGTAGTGATGACCTGCGTCAGGATATGGAGTTTCTCGTCGGCCTGTGGAAAAACATCAGTCGCGGTGTCGACGCTGTCAGCGCGCCGGAGCTGATTCACTCAGATCTGGATGTCACCAGCAAGGTGCTGCGCGATATTCTTACCGAAGAGGTGCAGCGCATTGTCGTTGACAACCTTGATGAATACAACAAGATCAACCGCTTTCTTCGCACCTTTATGCCGCGCATCAACTATCGCGTCGACTATTACGAAGCGGAGGAGCCGATTTTTGATGCCTATGGGCTTGAGGTTGAAATTTCCCGCGCCCTCGGGCGTAAGGTCTGGCTGAAAAGTGGTGGCTCCATTATCATTGAGCAGACCGAGGCGTTAACCGCCATCGACGTCAATACCGGGCGTTATGTCGGCAAGCACAATCTTGAAGACACGATCCTTAAAACCAATCTTGAGGCCCTCAAGGAGATCGCTTTTCAGCTGCGCCTGCGCAATATTGGTGGCCTGATCATTATCGATTTTATCGATATGGAAAAAGAGGCGCACCGTGAAAAGGTCCATGCGGCGCTGGAAGAGGCGCTCAAAGGGGATAAAAACAAAACCAACATCCTTAAGATTTCAGAACTGGGGCTGGTCGAGATGACCCGCAAGCGGGTGCGTGAAAGTATCGGCCGCACCCTCTGTGAGCCCTGTCCCTACTGCGAAGGCAAAGGCTATGTCAGGGGGAAGCTGACCATCATTTACGAGATTCTGCGTGAACTGCATCGTGAACTGGCCGATCTGCCCGCCGGATCGGTGACCCTGCTCGCTCATCCGCGTATTGCCGGCCTGCTGGTGGATGAGGAACGTAGCGGCCTTGATGCGCTGGAGAAACGCTTCAATCGTTCAGTACGGATCAATCCCCATCCGGAGTTTCACATTGAACAGTACGAAATTCAGCTGGCATGATGCCTGGATTGCCGCTTTACTAAAAAGAACCTGATGAGCGCCGCAAGCCCCTGTGGTAGCCAACGCCGGTGTGAATGAAGGGCTGATCGACTCAGCTTTCTTCCTCTTCAATTGTCTTTTCACCTGCGTTTCTGAAGTCGAGCAGGATCATGCCACTGAACATGTCGTCACGATAAATTTCAAGCCGCAACAATCTACCACTGCGATCAACTGCTACCCGGTCCCCCTCGATGCGGGTCGCCTGATCAGGCCACTTGCCGTTGTGCCCGGCGAGGGTGAACTGGTAATCGGGGAGGGGCTCGATCTGGACGTGGGAATCAACCGCCAGGATAGCACCCGGGGTCACCTGCTGACGGATGCCGTCGATGATCATCGGAATGGCTTTTAGGTCAGCGGCAATTTCTACCTGGCGGGGGTGGAGCAGGGCCAGGCGGTTGTTGCCGTAGTGGATGCGGTAGCCGTTTTCTTCCGGCTGCAGCGAGATCAGTGGATTGGTGACGCTGGTGCTGAATTGCGGCTCAGCGGGGAGGGGAAAGTTGTAGAGGTTGCGCTGCATGCGGTTCAAATCAAGGTGGATGCGCCCCTGCGCCAGGGTCATTTGTGCATCTTCACGGATAACCCGGGCAACGCCCTGTGGGGTGAGCTCAAAATCACGGGTGAAGCTGATGCTAACCTCGTTGAGCAGAGCTTCAAGGGCCAGCAGGTGATAATAAACGCGGATATGGACCGGATGAGTTTTGCTTGCTTCGATCGTCAGGGCCGGCTTGCCGTGGCGCAGGGCAAACCAGCTTAACGACTTGTGGGTCGGGGCCTGCGGATCGAGGCTGGCGGTGCGCATGTTTTTGATCTGAAAATGTTCATTGGGGCGCAGCAGGTGAGGTGTTATTCCGCTAACGATGGCGGTGGCAAGGTCCTGCAGGTTGCCGAAGCGGTTGCCGGGCAGAGTCTGCTGATCGATGACTACAGATTGCCCCCAGCTGCCGGGGTTGCGTTGCCGACTGATCCGTTCGGGGGAGTAAAAACCACTGCCGTCGTGCAGGTTGACCAGCAGATCGACCTGCTGGTCGAGGACCAGCTGTTTGATTCTGGCAACGCTGCTATAGAGGGGATCGCTGTCCTCAATCAGCGCAAACTTCAGATTCATTTCCCCCCGTTTACGCTGCAGGATGGCCTGGGGATGGAGATCCGGTGCGATCCATAGTTGTCCCGATCTGATCTGGTAGCGGGTGATCAAGGTGGCGGCGGCATGGATGCCGCCAGGCTCATCGCCATCGATGCCGGCGGTGATGAGCAGGGTCGGGCCGGGAGCGACCCCCGTGTTGCGGACAAAGGAAAAGTCTGCCGCTGCCGTTGTCGTGCAGCCCAAAAAGAGCATGATGGCGAACAGCAGGTGACGTATATTGACGGCTACTATCGAGATTGGTTGGTGCATGGACGATTCCTTCGCCAGCAATCGGGCAACGAAGGCCTATCCTAGAGAAGGGGTGAGGCATCTGTAAAGACTAATTTACTCACCCGGAGAGGCCGACCAGCCTGGCGACCTCTCCGGGTTGTTTATCGCACTGCTACGTCAAGGAGTTACCGGCATTGCCCAGGCCGGAAGGGTGTCGACGGCAATATCGAAAATCGGCATGCCGAGCAGATAGGTGATGCCTACCGCCAGAACAATACTGATGATGTTCAGTCCGATGCCGCTCTTGACCATCTGCGGGATGGTGACATAGCCGGTACCAAAAACAATGGCATTAGGCGGTGTTGCTACCGGCAGCATGAAGGCGCAGCTGGCAGCGATGGCCGCCGGAATCAGCAGCAGCATGGGGTTTTGCCCCAGGCCGATGGCGATGGCGGAAAGGATCGGCATGACCATGGCGGCAGTGGCAGTGTTGGAGGTAAGTTCTGTAAGAAAGATGATCAGGGCTGCTACAGCGATGACCAGCACCAGCACCGGGGCATTTTCCAGCAGGCCGACCTGCTGACCGATCCAGTGGGCCAGTTTGGTGTCGCTGAATCCCTGAGCCAGGGCGAGGCCACCACCAAACAGCAACAGCACGCCCCAGGGCATTTTACTCGCCCAGTGCCAATCCATGACAAAGATATTTTTTTTCAGACTGATGGGGATCAGAAACAGCAGCAGGGCACCGGCCATGGCGATGGTCGCATCAGTGATCAGCGATGGATCGGGAAACAGAAAGCTGAGCTGCTTGCGGAAAATCCACGCCATGGCGGTGAGAAAGAAGACCTGTCCGGTCCAGCGTTCACCAGCGCTCATGCGTCCCATCTTGCGCAATTCCTCATTGATCATGTCGCGCCCGCCGGGCACTTTTTTCAGTTTCATCGGGTTGGCCACCTTGATCAGCCACAGCCAGCACAAGGGGAGCAGAACCAGGACCAGCGGTACTCCGAACATCATCCATTTGGCGAAGGTGATTTCATAACCGTAGGTTTTGTTCAGGTAGCCGGCCAGAACCGTATTGGGCGGGGTACCGATCAGGGTGGCGACACCGCCGATGGAAGCGGCATAGGCGATACCGAGCATCAGGTTAAGGCCAAAGTTGAAATTGCCTTGAGAAAAGTCGATGATTTTATCCAGCCCTTCCTTTTTGCCTTCTTCAATGATGTGGGCGATGATCGCCAGGCCGATAGGCATCATCATGACCGTGGTGGCGGTGTTGGAAACAAAGGCTGAAAGGGCGGCGGTGGCGACCATGAAACCGAAGATCAGGCGCGCCGGCGAAAAGCCGACGACCTTGACGATGTTCATGGCAATACGACGATGCAGATTCCAACGTTGCATCGCCAGGGCAATGATAAAGCCGCCCATAAACAGGAAGATCAGATGGTTGGCGTATGGGGCTGCTGCTTTGCCGGTGGACATGAGTCCAAGCCAGGGAAACAGAACAATCGGCAGCAGGCTGGTGGCCGGAATCGGGATCGATTCGCACATCCACCAGGTCGCCATGAGCAGAGCGATTGCCGCCATTTTCTGGGCTGCCGGCTCCATCCCGGCGGGTGTCGGGACGAGCAGCATGAGGATGAAAAGAGCTGGACCAAGCCACAAGCCGATGAGTTGGCGGCGACTGTAGCCACGGGGTTCGTCTTCGTTACAGCCCTCCGGGGTACACTTGATATTGTGTTCGGATGGGGCATCTTCCATTTCATCGGCAAGATCAACTTCCTTTTCCTTTTTCCCCTTGCTGAACAGGAGGTGTTCTTTCGTCAGTCGTGCGACCATGGCTTTGGGGCGAAAAACAAACAGGGATTTGGTTTCATCATGCATTCGCCAGAGGCGATCCCAGACAGCAGCAATCATTGTTTCAACTCCTTGTGGCAGGTGAAGGGCGCGGTATCGGCGCACAGAAGGTTTTTTACGGCCAACCAGCCTCAGCAAAAGCAGCGCCAAAGCTGCTGATAGAACAGCAGGTTGGTTAATAATGAGACCTAACCTGCTGTTTCTCAAACAGTAAAATAATTCTTCAGGGATTGTCTGGCGTACCCTGATAACGCTGTTAGCCTGGTGCGGAAAGAAGGCAAGAGCGGCTCTTTAATGCTATATGTGGCTAATTTTGGCCATTGTCGGTTGTGTCGGGCGCGCAGACGGAGATTCAGAACGACAGTTGATAAAGGGTTTGGACAGGGTTTGTTTGGGTTGGTTGGAAACAGGAACAAACGGTCAGCCGCTCATGTCGAGGGCAGACCGTCTGCCCGCTATTTTTTGGCCGCAAATTCCTTGACACTGTTCGGGGGTGCGGTTATAGTTTCGCGTTGCGGCGCAATCCCTGCGTCTGCAGTACGAAAGAACCTTCAAGAGGAGAATGTCAACAATGTATGCGGTGATCAAGACCGGAGGAAAACAGTACAAAGTTTCCGCAGGCGACCTGTTCAAGGTCGAAATGATCGATGGCGCGGTGGGTGATACCATCGAACTCGATCAAGTCCTCATGGTCGGTGGCGCAGAGGTTAAACTCGGAACACCTCTCGTACCAGGTGCCAAAGTTATGGCACGGATCGTTGCCCAGGAAAAAGACAAGAAGATTCTTGTTTTTAAATCCAAGCGACGTGGAGGTAATCGTAAGAAATACGGCCACCGTCAACCCATTACCCGGCTTAAAGTCGCGGCGATTGAAGCTTAAGGAGGCATTTACGTATGGCTCATAAGAAAGCTGCCGGTAGTTCCAGAAACGGTCGGGACAGTGCCGGTAAACGACTTGGTGTCAAACGCTTTGGTGGTCAGCAGGTAAGCGCCGGCTCGATCCTGGTGCGTCAGCGTGGCACCACATTCCATGCCGGCAACAATGTTGGTTGCGGCAAAGACTATACCCTGTTTGCGCTGGTTGACGGGGTAGTGACATTTGAAACAAAAGCCAAAGGACGGAAGCAGATCAGCGTCTACGCGGCCTGATCCTGTTTTTGTGATGTCTGGTTCTGAAGAGCCCGGTACTGCCAGCCAGTTACCGGGTTCTTCAGTTTGGGCGAAGTACTGAGCGGATAAATAAGGTATGAAGTTTGTTGATCAGGTAAAAATCGACGTCAAGGCCGGTGATGGCGGTCGCGGCTGTGTGTCGTTTCGGCGCGAGAAATTTATCCCCAGGGGGGGGCCTGATGGCGGTGATGGTGGCAAGGGCGGGGACGTGGTTTTTGTCGTTGATGGCAACCTGTCAACCCTGCTTGATTACCGCTATATGCGCCATTACCGGGCGCAAAACGGTGCGCCGGGAGCGGGCAAAAATATGCACGGCAAGAGTGGTGAGCGGCTGGAGTTGCGGGTGCCACCGGGAACCCTGATCTATGATGATCAGAGCGGTGAGGTGCTGGCCGATCTGACCAGCGAAAACACCGAACTGTTGCTGCTTAAGGGTGGGCAGGGAGGGCGTGGCAATGCCCGTTTTGCTACCAGTACCAATCGCGCCCCGCGGCATGCCCAGCCGGGGATTGCCGGGGAGGAAAAAACCCTGCGCCTGGAATTAAAGCTCCTGGCTGATGTCGGCCTGGTTGGTCTTCCCAATGCCGGCAAATCGACGCTGATCGCGGCCATTTCTGCCGCTCGTCCCAAGATTGCCGACTATCCATTCACCACCCTGATTCCCAATCTGGGGGTGGTGCGTTATGGCAACTATAAAACCCTGGTGGTTGCCGATATCCCCGGGTTGATCGCCGGTGCCAGCCAGGGGCAGGGACTGGGTACCCGTTTTTTGCGTCACGTTGAGCGTACCGACCTGTTCCTGCATCTGGTTGATCTGTCCTGTATGCAGAGTGGCGACGCTTTTGATAATTTTCAGATGATCAACAACGAACTGCGTCAGCATGATGAATCTCTGGCACTGAAGCCACAGCTCGTGGTGTTGACCAAAATCGATGTGCCGGAAGTGCGTGAGCGGGTTGACGAATACCGGCAACATTTTGCGGCGCTGGGGTATCCGGTGTTGGCGATTTCGGCTGTTACCGGTGAAGGGCTCAAGGAGCTGGTTCATGCTCTTGGTCGCGAACTGGAGCGCCGTCGTCGTGGTGAAACGGCTGGAGAAGACGAGTAGTTCTGTTTAATCATCCAGGAATCGAGGAATCCAGGAGACAGAAGATAGAAGACAGGAGACAGGAGAAAACCTGTTGAGTCAACGAGCTTTCTTCCAAATTCTATATTCTGTATTCTATATTCTATATTCTGCTCCTCCACTGCTTGCGGCGGGGTCATTCTTTTCAAAAAACTCTGTTGAACATGATATAGAATTACACTTTATGCGAAATGCTTTGTTTGCTCATGTCAAGCGGGTTGTCATCAAGATTGGCAGTGGTGTTATTTCAAATACTGCCGGGCTTGAAAATGATCGGGTGGCGGCCATTTCCGCGGATATCTGCCAATTGCTCAAGCGCGGTCTTGATGTCGTGGTTGTCTCTTCCGGTGCGGTAGCGGCCGGCAAGGGTCAGCTTGGTATTGTCGGGCGACCGCAGACGATTCCGCAGAAACAGGCGGCCGCAGCTATTGGTCAAACCCGGATCATGCGCGAATACCGCGAAACCTTTCAGTCCTACGATTTCAATGTCGCCCAGGTCCTGCTCACCCGCGATGATCTGTCAAATCGCCGTCGTTATTTAAATGCCCGCAACACCGTCATGACCCTGCTGGAATACGATGTCACGCCAATCGTCAATGAAAATGATACGGTGGTGGTGGAGGAGATCCGCTTTGGTGATAACGACAATCTTTCGGCTCTGGTTGCCAGTCTGGTCGAGGCCGATCTGCTGGTAATCCTTTCCGACGTTGATGGTTTTTATGATCGTGATCCGTCGACGGATCCTCTGGCGCGGCTGATTCCCCTGGTCGAGCGGGTTACCCCGGAGATCGAAGCGATGGGTGGCGGTTCTCACGGCGTTCTTGGTACCGGCGGTATGGGGAGTAAGCTCAAGGCGGCCAAGCGCGCAGCTTTAAGTGGTATTGGTACCCTGATCGTCAATGGCCGCACCCCCCATATTATTACTCGGGTTTTTGCCTGTGAAGAGGTCGGCACCTATGTGCTGCCGGCCCAGTGCAAGTTGACGGCGAAAAAGCACTGGATCGCCTTTTCCAAAAAGCCACGCGGCAAGCTGCTCATCGATGAAGGTGGTAAGAGGGCCGTACTCTGTGCCGGCAAGAGTTTGTTGCCCTCGGGAATTATTGGTGTCGATGGCGGTTTTGAACGCGGCGATGCAGTGCGTCTGTGTGACCATGAGGGGCAGGAATTTGCCCGCGGCATCACCAGTTATTCGTTGGCGGAAATCTTGCGGATTATGGGGAAACAGTGTGCGCAAATCGAGCAGGTTCTCGGCTACAAATATCGTGATGAGGTGATCTGCCGCGACGATCTGGTGTTGACTGTTGATAAGGAAGAGGAGGTCAGATGATGACGATAGCTGAGCAGATGTATACTCTGGCGGTGGCGGCACGGCAGGCTGCGCGGCGCATGGCGACCCTGTCGACAACGACAAAAAATCAGTTGCTGATCGCCATGGCGACGACCCTGGAAACCCATCAACAGTGGCTGCAGCAGGAAAATAACAAGGACCTTGAGCGCGCCAGACAGTCAGGCATGGCTGTGGCTATGGTTGATCGTTTGACCCTGACCAGCGAACGTATTGTCGCCATGGCCGATGGTCTGCGTGAAGTTGCCGCCCTGCCTGATCCGGTCGGTGAAATTACCGGCATGTGGCTGCGTCCCAACGGTATTCAGGTCGGTCGCCAGCGGATTCCGCTGGGGGTCATCGGTATCATCTACGAATCGCGCCCCAACGTCACCGCAGATGCCGCCGGATTGTGCCTGAAGAGCGGCAATGCCGTCATTTTGCGCGGCGGTTCTGAAGCGTTGGCTTCCAATCAGGCGATCGGTGCGCTGCTGCAGCGATGTCTTGCTGAGCTGGGTCTGCCCGAGGCCGCTTTACAGGTGGTGACGACCAGTGACCGCAACGCCGTCACCGAGCTGCTCAAACTCGAAGAGCAGATCGATCTGATCATTCCCCGCGGTGGTGAAGGGTTAATCCGCTTTGTTGCTGAACATTCACGGATTCCGGTGATCAAGCACTACAAAGGGGTTTGTCACACCTATGTCGATAGCGAAGCGGATCTGGCCATGGCCGAAGAAATTTGCCTCAACGCCAAGGTTCAGCGGCCAGGGGTCTGTAACGCCATGGAGACGCTGTTGGTGCATCGAGACAGTGCGGCGGTTTTCGTTCCGCAGATTGTTGCGGCCATGCGCCAGGCCGGGGTCGAGGTGCGCGGTTGTGACAAGGCACGACAACTGGTTGGTGATCTGGTTGCAGCGACGCAGGAAGACTGGTATGCAGAGTATCTTGATCTGATTCTGGCGTTGCGGGTGGTGGACGACTTTGACCAGGCGCGTGAACATATCGAAACCTATGGCTCACTGCATACCGAAGTGATCATCACTACCAATTATCAGCGTTCCCGGCAGTTTTTGCGTGAAATAAATTCCAGTGTGGTGATGGTTAATGCCTCCTCGCGTTTTTCCGATGGTAATCAATTGGGACTGGGGGCGGAGATCGGTATTTCCACCACCAAGTTGCATTCCTTCGGGCCAATGGGACTTGAAGATTTGACCACGCGTAAATTCGTGGTGTTGGGTCAAGGGCAGGTGCGCCCATAACAATGCGTATCGGTCTGCTCGGGGGCACTTTTAACCCTATCCATAACGGTCACCTGCACATCGCCGAAGAGGTGCGCAAGAGTTGTCAGCTCGATCAGGTCTGGTTCCTCCCGAGCTGGCAGCCACCCCACAAGGAGGTTGCGGCAGATGTTTCCTTTGCCCAGCGGCTGGCAATGGTTGAGGCGGCCCTGGCCGATCGCCCTGATTTTGTTGCTTGCGATCTGGAAGGGCAACGCGGTGGGATCAGCTTTTCGGTTGAAACTCTTATTCAGCTGCGCCGTAAGTATCCGCGCCACGAATTTTTCTTTATCATGGGACTCGATTCGTTTCGTGAAATCAGCCTGTGGCACCGCTACCAGGAATTATTCGAACTGGCACATATTGTCGTGACTGCCCGCCCGGGCTTTGCCGGTACACTGCAAGAGTTGCTGCCGGTTGCTATCGCCGATCGCTTCTGCTATGATTCGCAATCCAAAAATCTGCGGTTTGACAGGGGTTTTTCTCTCATTCTGGTCGATCACACCAGTTATGATATATCTTCTACCCGGATCCGTCAGTGGGTTGCGCAGCAGCGCTCCATTGATGGGGTCGTGCCGCCGGCCGTGAGCTCTTATATAGCTTTTCACCAACTCTATGTTTAGACGATAAAAAGGGAACGAATTTGCAAGCCAGAGAAATAGCATTTGCTGCTGTCGACTACGCCCGCGACAAAAAAGGGGACAATCTGATTCTGTTTGACCTGCGTGGTCGCTCTACCCTGACTGATTATCTGTTGCTGGTTTCCGGTCGCTCAGATCGCCAGGTGCTGGCCATCGCTGAGAATATTCATACCGAATTCAAACACCGGCACCAGCTTTATCCCCTGTCGATTGAAGGGATGGACAAGGGGCGCTGGGTTCTGCTTGATTATGGCGATGTGACAATTCACGTATTTCAGCAACCTGTTCGCGAGTTTTATGACCTTGAAGGGTTGTGGAGCGAGGCTCCGGAAGTGGCTCTTGAGGTGAAAGCCTAGCGGTGAAACTGCGCCTGATCTGTATTGGCAAGCTCAACGATTGGCAACGCATAGCTGTCGCCGATTACAGCGAACGTCTGCAACATTATGTCGGTTTTGAATGTGTTGAACTCAAGGAAGAAAAAGGCGGGCGCAAAGATTCACCGGCGGTGCTGCTCAAGCGCGAAGGGGAACGGATATTGTCCCGGGTCGGGGATGCAGAGCGGATCCTGGTATTGGATGAGCGTGGGCGTCAGTTCGACTCTCAGGGGTTGGCGGCGTTGCTCGAAGAGGAGATGCTCCACAGTGGCCGTGACTGGTGTTTGATTGTCGGCGGGGCATACGGGGTAGACCCAGCGGTGCGCAAACGTGCCGATCTGTGTTTGTCCCTGTCGAAAATGACCTTCACCCATCAGATGGCACGCCTTTTTTTGTTGGAACAACTGTATCGTAGCGTTACCATCATTCGACATGAGCCTTATCATAACCCCTGAGCGCAATCGGTTTGATACCGGTTATCAAGGGTAGTATAGAGGAATAGCGTGCATAGCAAAGAGGATCTGGAAAAGATAAAACAGGATTTACTGCGTCTGCGCAAAGAAATCATCGAAAGTTCACGCAAAGCCCATGCCGAATCACTGGCGTTGGGCAATGATGGCGTCGCTGATCTCGGCGATATGTCGGCAAACAGTTATTCTCAGGATGTGCTGATGAGTCTCAGTCAGACGCAACTTGGGCGCATCCGCGATATTGATGCCGCTCTGGCGCGGATTGAGCAGGGTGCCTATGGCATTTGCATTGCCTGTGAAGAAGAAATTGCCCCCCGACGACTTGAGGTTCGCCCTTTTTCCCGTTACTGTATTGACTGCAAAGAAGAATTTGAAAAGTTTGGTGAATAATTTGACTCTGTTGCCGATGGTAGCTGGTACAGCCAGGAGATGGTCATGATTCTAGTCGCTTTTTTTGTGCTGCTGTTTATTGTATTTGCCTTGGGTTTTCTCTACTTCTGGGGGATCAATCCAGGTGATATCACCGTTTATCTGACCAGTGACACCAGCTATACCGTGCCGGGCGCCATTATGCTGATGGCGGTTCTGCTGATCGGTTTGCTGATCGGTAATCTGGTCCATATTGCCAGCGCTTTTCTTCTTTCATTCAAGGGGTGGAAGAAAGGGCGTGATCTGCGTAAAGGTGAAGAGATCAGTACCATCTATCGCAGCGGCGTGGGCCGACTGCTTTCAGGTGACCTGAAGAAGGCTCGGACCCTGTTGAAAAAGGCGCTGGATCGTGATCCGCGACGGGTCGACAGCCATCTGGCCCTGGCCAGTGTTGCCCTGCAGGAGGGTAATATCCAGGAAGGAATCGACCTGTTACAAAAAGCGCGTAAACTTGATCCGAAGGGGGTTGAGGTGCTGTTTAAACTGGCGACCACCTACGAAGAGCAGGAGCAGTACCCTGAAGCCATGGCGATCTACAAGGAGGTGCTCGCCAGCGACGCTGATAACCGCAAAGCTATGCGCGCCTTGCGCGACATCATGAGCAGACTCGGTCAGTGGGATGATGCTGTGGGGCTGCAAAAGCGCATTCTCAAAGCAACATCGGCCGGCCCCAAGGTTGAACTGGAAAAACAGACCATGCTGCAGTTGCGTTATGAAGTCGCTCATCAGGCGTTGGAACAGGGGGACCTTGACCAGGCCATTGATGCCTGTCGTGATATTATCAAGCAGGATGCCGGTTGCACCCCACCGCGGGTGACTCTTGGTGATGCTTACCGTCAGGCCGATCGGGTTGCTGATGCCGTCAAGGTTTATCAGGAAGGGTATCGCGCCCTGCAGAAAAGTGTCTTTCTGGCGCGACTCGAAGATCTCTATATTAATGCTGAAGACCCCGCCGCGCTGCTGGCTTTTTACCGGAATCAGATGGAGCGGGACCCGCAGGATCTGTTGCTCAAACTGTATCTCGGGCGTCTGTGTCTGCGCCTGGAGATGGTCGATGAGGCGATGCAACATCTGACCGACGTGGAAGCCACCGGCATCGATTTCACCAAACTTCATCTGCTTCTCGCCGAAGCTCAGCGGCGGCGCAATCGCACCGATGAGGCGATATCGGAATATCAGAAAGCTCTCGGCATTGACAGCCATTTGCTGTTGGGTTTTGTCTGTGATGCCTGCGGCGCTAATTTTGGCGAATGGCATAGCCGCTGTCCACAGTGTAAAAGCTGGGATACCCTGATTCTTCCTGAACGCAAGCAGATTCAAGAGGCGCGCCTCGCCGATTACCCCAAAATGATTCCCCACGGGGCTCGGGAGGCAGTGTGAGCGCGCCACTGGTTGCCTTGGTTATTCTGGATGGCTGGGGCTTAAACGACAGCTTTGTCGGCAATGCGGTACGTCAGGCGCAGACGCCGGTGATGGATGGCCTGCTTGCGCGGTGGCCCCATGCCAGCCTGAGTGCTTCCGGGCGGGATGTCGGGTTGCCGGACGGGCAGATGGGTAACTCCGAGGTCGGCCACCTGAATATCGGGGCCGGTCGTATTGTCTATCAGGATCTGACCCGCATCAGCCTGGCCATCGAGGACGGCAGTTTTTTTAGTAATCCGGCCTTGTCCGCTATCTGCACGCAATTGGCGGCGGCCGGTAAGAAACTCCACTTGCTTGGACTGGTATCGGATGGCGGGGTTCATTCCCACATCAGCCATATTGATGCGTTGGTCAGCATGGCTCAACAGATGGGTGTCGAGCAGATCTGTATCCACGCCTTCATGGACGGACGTGATACGCCGCCGACCAGCGGCCGGGGTTTTCTTGCCGACCTCGAACAACGCCTTGGACAGTTGGGGGTCGGCAAAATTGTTACGGTGACCGGGCGTTACTGGGCCATGGATCGTGACAATCGCTGGGAGCGGGTTGAACGCGCCTATCGGGCGCTGGTTGAAGGGATCGGCACCCCGGCTGCCAGTGCTGTTGCAGCCATGGAGCAGGCCTATGCCGCCGGACAGACAGACGAGTTCGTTGAGCCGTGCATCATTGGTACCCCGACCACCATCGATGATGGGGACGGTGTTATTTTCTTCAATTTTCGTTCTGATCGCGCCCGGGAAATTACCCGTGCCCTGACCCTTGCCGATTTTGACGGCTTTGTGCGCCGCAAGGTACCACAGATCGCCAAATATGTTTGCCTCACCGAGTATGACGAAACCTTCGATCTGCCCGTTGCTTTTGCTACCGAGAATTATCGCGATATTCTAGCCGACGTTATTGCCAACGCTGGCCTGAGACAGCTGCGCGTAGCCGAAACGGAAAAATACGCCCATGTTACCTTTTTCTTTAATGGTGGCGTTGAGCGCGCCTGGCCCGGTGAGGAGCGGGTGCTGATACCATCGCCCAAAGAGGTGGCGACCTACGACCAGAAGCCGGCGATGAGCGCGGTTGAGGTGACCGACGAGGTGGTAAAGCGCGTAGCAAGTGGTGACTATCAGTTCATTGTGCTGAATTTTGCCAACTGTGACATGGTCGGTCATACTGGGGTGCTGGCCGCTGCGGTGAAGGCGGTTGAAACGGTCGATACCTGCCTTGGGCAGGTTGTTGATGCTGTTGTCGCGGCCGGCGGGGCGCTGCTTATTACTGCTGACCATGGTAATTGTGAGCAAATGGTTGATGGCCGCGGGCAGTCCCATACCGCCCACACCAGCAATGCGGTTCCGCTGATTCTGGTCGATCCGCAACATGCCGGGCAACCATTAGCTGACGGGATTCTGGCCGATCTGGCACCGACGGTGATCGACCTGTTGGGTTTGCAACAGCCAGCTGCGATGACCGGTCGGTCTCTGCTGGTCGATGCATAGGATATCCGGTTAGCCATTGTCATCCGTCAGTGGTAAATTTCCCGCTGCGTGCTGCGTTGAATGTCAGGGAATCCAGGAGACAGAATATTGAATACAGAAGGAAACCTGTTGAATCAATACGCTTTCTTCTGCCTCCTGACTCCTGACTCCTGACTTCTATATTCTGATCCCCCGCTGCTTGCGGCGGGGTGGTTCATTGCAGGAGCTGGAGGGGGGATGAAGACTGCTGTTGTCGTATCCTGGTTGGGTCGAATGTTGCCACCAGCCTGCCCGCTGTGTGGCGGCACTTTTTTCGTGCTGGCCGCAGACCCTTTTTGCCCGCGCTGTATGGCAACCATGACACCGCTGCCGGCTGCACAGTGCTCGCGTTGTGCTCTTCCCTTTGTTGCTTCCTCCGCACACACTTCCCACCTGTGTGGGCGCTGTATTCAAGCGCCTCCCGCTTATGCTATGGCTTACGCCGCCGCCCTTTATGAAGGGCCCCTGCGCACCGCTATAAGGTGCTTGAAGTTTCATCAGCGCCCCAATCTTGATCGTCCCCTTGCGCGCTTGCTTGAGGCTCGTCTGCCGGCGTTCCTCGAGGTTGATCTGCTCGTGCCCGTCCCTTTGTATCCTCCACGATTGCGCGAGCGCACCTATAATCAAGCCTGGTTGCTTGCTCGCGAACTCGGGCACCGCCGGCGCTTGCCGGCGGCTCATGATGTGCTGGTCAAGTGTCGCGCTACTGAGCCGCAGCAGACCCTGTCTGCACGCCGGCGGCGCGAGAATCTGCAAGGTGCGTTTGCGCTGAATCGCGATGTGGAAGGAAAAAAAATTCTTCTCATCGACGATGTCATGACGACCGGAGTCACCCTTGATCTGTGTAGCCAGGTGTTACTCGCCGCTGGAGCTGAGCGTGTCGAAGTTGCTGTTGTTGCCCGAGCTCCTTTGTCATGAGGGCGCCGGCAGGCATCTTTAGGCTACTACAATACCTTATTGCCGATGGTTGTGATGATGCTATAGTTGACAGATCCGACGCAGCGCAAGAAATCAATGCCGGGATGCCTGATGAACTCATACCTCTACTACCTCATCGAACATTACCCTCTGGAAAAGCTCCTGCAGGTTATTCCTGCCGGTATTTTTGCCGTCACACCGGATCAGCGCATTGTCTACTGGAGTGAAGGGGCGGAGCGGATAACCGGTTACACCGCCGCCGAGGTGATCGGTCGTTCCTGTTTAGAGTTGCACGCAGATAACTGTTGTCATGACTGTGCTTTGTTTGATGACGAAACCAGCAAGCCGCTGATGGGTAAATCCTGTTCTTTTGTCCACAAGGGTGGTCACCGTTTGAGCCTGAGCAAAAATGCTGATCTGTTGCGCGCTGCGGATGGTCGTGTTGTCGGCGGTATCGAAGCCATTATTGACCGTACCGGCTTGCGCGATGTGGAACTGGAGCGGGATTCCTTACGCTCGGTACTCAACAGCATAACCGATCCGATTTACATCTGTGATCGTTATTATCGGCTGCTCTTTTTTAATCGGGCGATGGACAGGTTGATCGGTAAAATGACCGATCGACCCTGCTATGAAGTGTTGTACGGTCGTGACGATGTCTGCCCTGACTGCCCCATGGATGAAGTGTTTGCTGGGGAACTGTGTCGCCAGGAGACTCACCTGATCGGAACCGGACGTATCTACGAGGTCCTTCACTCCGCCTGCCATTTTTATCAGCAGCCCGAGTGCAAGCTGGGCATCTGCCGCGATATTACCGAGCGCCTGGCGATCAGGCAACGTTTGCAACAGGTAAATCGCGAGCTGGATGCTTTTGTGTCCATGGTCTCCCACGATTTACGTTCCCCCTTGACGCCACTGATTGGTTACGCTGAATTACTGCAGGAACATTACAGTTATAATCTGGATGACCTTGGGCGGGAGTCGATCAGCGAGATTCATTCGACCGCAGAACGGATGAGGGATCTGCTCGAGGATCTCCTGTGTCTGGCGCGTGTTGGTCAGGTGCCGATCCCGGTCGAGCCGGTGACAACATCCAGGGTAGTCGCCGAAATTGTCAATGAACTCAGCGAATCTATTGCGCGCCGTGGGGTGCAGATCGATATCGGTCGACTGCCGGATGTGATGATCCCGGAGTCTTTACTTGCCGATCTCTATCGTAACCTGCTCAGCAATGCTCTTAAGTATGGGGTCGGCAAACAGGAGGCGCGGATCGAAATCTTTGGTCATGTGGTTGGTAGTCGGATCGAACTGCTGGTTCGTGACCATGGCGTGGGGGTAGCGGAGACAGAACGGGAGACAGTTTTTGAGCCTTTTGTCCGTGGCGTAGTCGCCGATAAATACAGTGGCACCGGTATCGGTCTGGCGACGGTGGCTAAAATCGCCCGGGTTTATCAGGGTCGTGTCTGGATCGAGGAAACTCCCGGTGGTGGTGCTACCTTTGTGGTGGAGTTGCCGAACCCGCAACAGGAATATTAAAAAAAACTGACCGTCACCCCTGATCAACAAAAAGACCGCTACCTTGATAAGACAGCGGTCTTTTTATGCAATAAGCAGTGCGGCTTAAGTTGGTGCTACTCGCGTACGAAGGTGTCGATGTCGGTTTCGTGAACCATCCCCATCAGACGGGCATATTCAGACTCGATGATGATGTAGTGGTTTTCAGTCGACTTGGCATTTTCTTCGAAAATTGCACGAACAGATGCATCTTCAATTTTTGCGGCCATCGCGCGCAGGCTTTCAGCCAGCCGTTTTTCCTTATCCAGTGCCAGCTCCATGGCCTTGCGGTCATCAAATTTCTGCAGCAGAGCCTTGTCGAGATCGGAAAGCCATTCGCTGTTTTTCTCCGGCGGGGCATCGATAAATTCATCGAAGGGGGGAAGCATGTCGCTGCAGTCGGTGCACTTGTCAAAGAAGTGCTTGGCGTGCTCACGCTCTTCTCTAGCCAGCAGTTCGAAGGTTGCAATGGCATTCTTGTCCTTCATCTGCTTGGCGGCAATCTGGTAGAAATTCATGGCGTTTTTTTCTGTCTTGACCGAACTGACCAAGGCGTTTTTGACTTCGGCTTCGTTAAGCATGGGTGTCTCCTCCTGTAGTAATTAACTGAAATAAACCAGTTAGTTTGCGGCTGCTATTGGAACAAAGGTACGCTGGGCAAGTTCCTGGTCGATCATCATCAACCCGCGGCCATCTCCTTCGACTCTTTTGAGCTTGGCAATAATATGGTTGGCGGTTGCCTCTTCTTCAATCTGTTCGGTGACAAACCACTGCAGAAAAATCTGCGCCGCATGATTTTTCTCCTGCTGAGCGAGATCCATCAGGGCGTTGATGCGCGCGGTGACAATCTGCTCATGTTCCAGCGCGACCTCAAAAACCTCCAATGGTGAGGAGAATTCACGATGGGGGGTGTCCATGCCCTGCAGAACAACCCGATTTCCCGTGTCACAGACAAAATGAAACATTTTTTCGGCGTGGGACATCTCTTCCTGAAACTGGACACTCATCCAGTTGGCCATACCGGGAAGATCCGCTGTCTCAAAATAGGCCTGCATCGATTTGTAGATGAACGCAGAGTAGTGTTCGAACTGGATTTGGTCGTTGATGGCACTAACGAGGTTGTCACTGAGCATCGATTGGTCTCCTTGTTTTATTCATATGTAACTTCAGAGTAACTTAAAAAAGTTAGTTTATGACAAGACGGCGCAGCGCGGCGTGCGTTGCTATTCAGCTGCTGTCCTTCACATCAGGTCGGGGTTCCTGTGTGAAGGGTGTTTGTCGCTATGGACGGCGACAACAAGCGGTCAGGGATGACCCAATAGGAAACAATCGCGTCCCTTGACATAGGATCCGAAGATCCGGTGCTGAACAGATACATTCATATAGTATCGGGGTCAGCGCTCAGTATAGTCGATATTGTCCCGCTGCTGCAAAGTTTGATTTGGCACAATAGCAGATTCCTGCCCCTGATATCACTAAAAAACTGATGTAACTATTCAGCACTGTCCTTGCGCAGGGCCTTTGGCTCCTGTGTGAAGGGTGTTTGTCGCTATGGACGGCGACAACAAGCGGTCAGGGATAACCCAATAGGAAACAATCGCGTCCCTTGACATAGGATCCGAAGATCCGGTGCTGAACAGCTACCAACTGACAGTATTGGTGACTTTGTCCCTGGTCAGACGACAGTTGTCAGGCCTGCCATGGATCGGGTATGCTGCAAGGCATTGTTCCATTTTTCCTGCCAGGACGAACCAATGAAAATTAGCACCGCCGAATTTATTAAAAGCGCAACCAGGCCCGCGCATTATCCGGATCCTCAGTTTCCTGAAATTGCCTTTGCCGGGCGCAGTAATGTCGGCAAGAGCACCCTGATCAATGTGGTCCTCAATCGAAAAAATCTGGTCCGCACCTCATCGACCCCGGGGCGTACCCAGTTGATCAATTTTTTCAATGTCAACCAGCGTTTTGTGCTGGTCGATTTACCTGGTTACGGTTTTGCCAAGGTGCCGGTGGCGGTCAGAAAAGCCTGGGGTCCGATGATCAGAACCTATCTGGAGATCCGCGACTGTCTGGCGGCGACGGTATTCATTATTGACATCCGCCGCACCCCGGGGGAGGAGGATCTGGATTTGCTTGACTGGCTTGAAGAGTTCGGTGTGCCGACCATTCCGGTGATTTCCAAGATAGACAAGGTCAGTCGTTCGCAGCGCCGCCAACACGTCGAACGCATTGCTGCGGCGACCGGTTTGCCGGTTGATGCCTTCAGTCTGTTCTCGGCGTTGAGCCGCGAAGGGATTGAGGATATTCGTGAGCGGATTGAATCTGTTCTTGAACAGCAGGTCACCGATGGGATATCAGAAGGTGGTGAGATCCCATGAAAAACCCCACGCGGGTGCATCTGTTACGCCATGGCCAGGTTGAAGGCTATGAAGAAAAACGTTACAACGGTCAGGCCGATATTCCACTGACCGTTCTCGGGCGGCGCCAATCCGCGAGCCTTGCCGGACGCTTTCAGTCCCGCCGTCTGGCCGCTATCTATTCCAGTGACCTGCAGCGTTGTCGCTTTGCCGCTGACCAGATCGCCCTGTTTCAACAGGTTACGCCGCTGTATCGAACCAGCTTGCGCGAACTCTGTGCCGGTGACTGGGAGGGTGTCCCCTGGGCGGCACTGCAGCGCGATGCTGCCCCATTGTGGCAGGCGCGCCTGCGCGATATCGTTCATATTGCGCCCCCCGGTGGCGAGAGCTTCAGCATGCTTGCCGCTCGGGTGCGGCCTGAACTGCAGCAGATAATTTCCTCTCACCCCGAGGGTGAAGTTGTTATAGTGTCCCACGGCGGGGTGAATCGTCTGATTCTTCTTGATGCCCTTGGGGCACCGTTGGAAAGTGTGATGCGCATCGAGCAGGACTACGCCTGTCACAATATTATCGATTATTATCCAGACCGGCGAACGAGCGTTTCATTGGTTAATGGCAGGTAGTTTATTGCTCCGTTGGAAAGGCGGTTAAGGGCAGCTTTTGATCGCCATCCCCGCATGGGCTGTAAACCGGTATCCTTTCAAGCTGCGACAGCATGGATGCCCGCTGAAAGAACTCGGAAATGACAGGCTGTTTACCCACCGCCTCAACCAATAGGTACGGAAAGTAACTTTTAAATTCATCTGGGTTTTTCCGGATAGACATCAACTAAGGGAGTGCAAACCATGAAGTCAATTCATGTTATTGGCGCCGGTATGGCGGGGCAGGAAGGTTTTACTGCCCAAGCGTTGGGGCTGGTTGCTGCCGGCGACATCCTCTTTGGTGCGTCCCGTCTGCTTGCTCTGTTTCCCGACTATCAGGGAGAAAAGCAGCAGATCGATGATGAGTCGATGGCGGCGATGATTGAGCGTCTGCGTCATTTTCACGGCAATGCGGTGGTGCTGGCATCGGGCGACCCACTCTTTTTCGGCGTCGGTCGCTATCTGCTGCGCAATCTGCCCGACGCGCTGATCGACTTTTTGCCCAACGTCACATCGGTCCAGTACGCCTTTGCCAAGATTCGTGAGCCCTGGGATGATGCCATTTTTGTTTCGACCCATAGTCGTGATGTCAAGAGTGTTGTTGATCGGGTGGTGGCCAACGACAAGGCCGCTATTCTGACCGATGGACTGATCACTCCGAAGATGATCGCGGCCGAGTTGGCGGGGCGCGACCGTCTCGGTTACCGGGTCTATCTCTGTGAGAACCTTGGCACGCCGGAAGAGAAAATCCGCCTGACCAGTGTTAAGGGACTGCTGGAGTTGGACGTGGCAGCGCTGAACGTGCTGATTCTCATTCGCGAATACGAGGAGGATGAACAGCAGGCGTTGCCCGTCTTTGGCATTCCGGACGATGAATTTTTAAGTGTCAAAAAAACCATGACCCGCGAAGAGGTGCGGGTTGTGACCCTGGCCAAGCTGCGTCTGCGCCATGATATGTGCCTGTGGGATATCGGTGCCGGTTCCGGCTCCATCAGTATCGAGGCGGACTATCTGCTGCCGCAGGGGCGGGTGTTCGCGATTGAACGTAATGATGAGAGTCTGGGTTTTATCCGCGAGAATCTGCGGCGTTTTAATGCCCGCAACGTTACCCTGGTGACCGGCAGCGCGCCCGAATGTCTGGATGAGTTGCCCGATCCCGATCGGGTCTTCATCGGCGGCAGTGGCGGCCATCTGTGGGAGATTCTTGAACAGGTTGACCAGCGCCTGGCAAGTGGCGGGCTGGTTGTCCTTAATGCCATTACCCTCGACACTCTGACCGCTGCCAATGATTATTTTAACAATGCCGGCTATCAGGTCGAAGTCGTGGCTTTAAACATTGCCCGTACCCGTCCGGAAACCAATTACAAGATGTTTGAGGCGTATAACCCCGTGTATATTATCACCGGGGTCAAACAATAAGTCTTGTTGTGAGCCCCAACGATAAATCATCTGCTGATTCTGTTCTCCCCTGGAGCGTCGGCCAGCGTCCGCTGATGCTGGCGCCGATGCAGGGGTTGACCAATTCGGCCCTGCGCCGCCTCTATCTGCAGAAATACCAGCCGGATCTGGTCTTCACTGAGTTTGTGCGGGTGCAGTCCCAGACCCGAAAGCGGGTCGCTAAAAACGAGCTGAGTGAACTCCAGGATCATGTTGCTGAGGTGCCTCTGGTGGTGCAGTTGATCGGTAATGACCCTGCGGCCCTGGCCGAAGCAGCAGTGCTGGTGCAGGCCGGTGGCGTAAAGCACATCAATCTGAATCTGGGTTGCCCCTATGGGCGTATGACCACTGGTGCAACCGGTGGCGAATTGCTGCGCCACCCACAGCAGTTGGCGGCGATGCTGGCGGCGTTACGGCGTGTCTGCCGTGGCAGTTTTTCAGTGAAATGCCGTGCCGGTTATGGTGACCTGGACCAGTGGCAGAGCCTGTTGCCTGTTTTTGCCGACAGCGGTGTCGATTTTATTATTCTCCATCCGCGTACTGTAGCGCAGCACTACAATGGTGCTGCCGATCACCGGATCACTGCTGCCATGGCAGCAAAAACCAGGTTGCCGGTTATTGCCAACGGCGATATCAATTCAGCCGCTATGGCTCGGGCGTTGCTGACGCAGACGGGTGTTGCCGGGCTGATGATCGGCCGCGGTGCTCTGGCCGACCCGGTTATTTTTCAGCGGATTCGCGGCACGGCTCCTCAGATGGTCGATTCGGAGCTGCGGCGCCGGGAACTCGGCCGGTTTATCAGCGACCTGTGGCCAAGCTATCTGCAGAAATTTTGCGGTGAGCGCCAGGCGCTGATGAAGATCAAGGATGTACTCAATTTTATCCCTGATCCCGATTTACAGCGCGATCTCGGCAAGCTCAAGCGAGCAACGTCGGCTGCGACTTTTCTTGCCCGTCTGCAAGGCCATTTTGCTATTGCGCCGGACTCTGAATGTTTCTGAAAAAAATCACTAAAGCCAGTGTTTTTATGGTGGTTTAGCCTCTCTTTATCCACAAACAATCAACAGGCATGTTGACAAGATGTAGTATCCTTTTCTAACTCATCCACCAGATATAGTGTTTTTAACCATTGTCATGCTGCTACGGCCTGTGCTAGTCTGCGCCTCGGTGGTTTATTCCAGTAGATCGGCCGACAGGGAGGATCTTCCCTTTGTTTTCACGTCTGGGTTGTTGACCGGTGGCCGCAGGTCACAGTTGTTGGGAGAGAGGGTATGCTGACATATATTCGCAAGCGCGATGGGCGTCTGGTTCCTTACGATGAAAGTAAAATCACCCAGGCGATCTGTAATGCCGTCAAGGCAGTGGGTGGCAGCGATTTCGAAAAACCGTCGGAAATTACCCTTCAGGTTGGTAGCATCCTGACAGTTCTCTACAAAGAGAACAATCTTCCCACCGTTGAGAACGTGCAGGATCTGGTCGAGAAAATCCTGATTGAAAACGGCCATGCCCAGACCGCCAAGGCATATATCCTTTATCGCAAGCAGCGTGAAGGGTTGCGCCGTACCCAGGAGTTTATGGAAGAGTCGATCGCTTCTATTGATTCCTATCTGGTGCGTGAGGACTGGCGGGTCAACGAAAATGCCAATATGGGCTATTCCCTGCAGGGTTTGAATAATCACATCGCCGCTAACATCACCAGTAACTACTGGCTCAATAAAATCTACCCCGAAGATATTGCCCGTGCCCACCGCGAAGGGGATTTCCATATCCACGACCTGGGGATGCTGTCGGTCTATTGCTGCGGCTGGGATCTCAAAGATTTGCTTCTTAAAGGCTTCTGTGGCGCTTACGGCAAGGTCCAGAGTCATCCGCCCAAGCACTTCCGTACCGCTTTGGGGCAGGTGGTCAATTTCTTCTATACCCTCCAGGGGGAGGCGGCCGGCGCGCAGGCGTTTGCCGGCTTTGATACCTTGCTGGCACCCTTCATCGCTTATGACAAATTGGGTTACAAGGAGGTTCTTCAGTGTCTGCAGGAGTTCGTTTTCAATATGAACGTGCCGACTCGGGTCGGCTTCCAGACACCCTTTACCAACATTACCATGGATATGATGGTGCCTTCCAATATGGCCGCTGAAGCGGTGGTCATCGGTGGCCGGCTGATGGATCGCTGTTATGGTGAATTTCAGGCGGAAATGGATCTGTTCAATCAGGCCTTCTGCGAGGTGATGATGGCAGGGGATGCTGCAGGGCGGATCTTTTCGTTCCCGATTCCGACCTACAACATCACCAAAGATCTCGATTGGGAGAGTGATCGGCTACGCCCCGTTTTTGAGATGACGGCCAAATACGGCATCCCCTATTTCAGCAATTTCGTCAACTCCGATATGGATCCGGAAGATGCGCGTTCCATGTGCTGCCGCTTAAGGCTTGATAACCGCGAGTTACGGCGCCGTGGCGGGGGCCTGTTTGGTTCCAATCCGATGACCGGGTCGATCGGGGTGGTGACCATCAATCTGCCGCGTGCCGCCTACCTGGCCGCAACTAAAGCCGATTTTTTCAGTCGTATCAGTGAGCTGATGGACAGCGCTTTTCGTTCCCTGGAGATCAAACGCAAGCAGCTCGAACGTTTTACCGATGACGGTCTCTACCCCTACAGCAAGTTTTACCTCGATTCGATTCGCCAGCGTAGCGGCAACTATTGGGATAACCATTTTTCCACCATTGGCCTGATCGGTATGCATGAGGCTTGTCTCAATCTGATCGGCGCAGGGATCGACAGTGCCGCCGGGCAGACTCTGTCACAAGAAACCCTGGACTTTATGCGTCGCCAGCTTGAGGCTTTCCAGGATAAAACCGGCCACCTCTATAATCTCGAGGCAACTCCGGCCGAAGGCACCAGCTTCCGTCTGGCCAGCGGTGACCGCAAGCGCTTTCCCGACATCCACTGTGCCGGCACCAGCGAACCCTATTACACCAACTCAACCCAGTTGCCGGTGGGTAGCACCGAAGATATCTTTGCTGCCCTGACCCATCAGGACGAGCTTCAGACCCGCTATACCGGCGGCACGGTGTTTCATGGTTTCCTCGGCGAGCGTCTGGAAGACTGGCGCAGTGCGCGTCTGTTGGTGAAGCGGATTGCCGAGAATTTTCATCTGCCCTATTTTACCTTGAGTCCGACCTTCACCATTTGCCCCGTTCATGGCTACATCAGCGGCGAGCACTTTGCCTGCCCCCATGATCATATTGACCGTGCGGCCTGATGGGGGGTTGGCACCGGGTCGGGGATCCTGTGCCAAGGGACGCTTTTCGCCGTCCATCGCCGCTTGACTGTCGCCCTCCATGGCGACAGACACCCTTGTCACAGGACCCCCGACCCGGTGCCATGGGCTATAATTGAATTGTTGCAAGTTTTTTTAAATTACAGGAGGAAAATAATGGCGACCAGATGTGATTCAAAGACCGAAGTCTATTCACGGGTGTGCGGGTTTTTCCGCCCGGTGCAACAATGGAATCGCGGTAAGAAGGAAGAGTTCAAGGATCGCTCTGAGTACGTTGTTGCTCCGACCGAGTTGAAGCGCTGAAAACAATTTCCATCAAAGGGTTTCAGGGGACCAGCCTGCTTGATTTTCCCGGGCGGGTGGCATCCCTGGTTTTTACCGGTGGTTGTAACCTGACTTGCCCCTTTTGCCATAATGGCGGGCTGGTATTAGATCCTGACGGCTATCCGGATATCCCGGTTGACGAGTTGCTGGCAGATCTGCAGGCACGAAGGAATTTTATCGATGGGGTTGTGATATCGGGCGGAGAACCGACCATCGAAGCCGGTCTGCCGGCATTTTTATCCGCGCTTAAACAGCTGGGATTGCAGGTCAAGCTCGACACCAATGGTCTGTTACCCAACGTTATTGCTGATCTGCTCGAACTCAATCTGCTCGATTATATTGCCGTTGATATCAAGACCTCCCCACAGCGTTACTCCGAACTGCATAGCGTCACTGTTGATCCTGCCGGCTTGATCGAAACCGTCGAGTTACTGCGTCATGCCGCCATTGCGGTGGAATATCGGACGACCTGTATGCCCGGACTGGTGACGCAGCGAGAGATTGACGAGATCGGAGAACTGCTGCGCGGTGCGCGCTTGTGGGTGCTGCAGCAATATGTGAGAGAGCACGCCATGTTTGCTGAATGGCAACGGTTGGAAGCTTATCCTGCGGCGCAGTTGCAGCAGTTCGCCACCATTGCTCAAGGATATGTTCATCAGGTCCAGGTGCGCGGAATCTGACTGTCCTACAAAGCAGCCTTTCTCTTTTACTTCAGTTTATGACAGAACAAGCACCGGAAGGTGGTGGGGTGATTCTCCGTGAAGGGGACCATCTCTGCGTTGTGGCATTGAGTGCAGGAAGCCTCAGCGGCTTTTCTTCCTTCTTTTGCGGCAACGGCGAAGAAGGGCTCGTGGATCTCGTCGTGTGGAACCGGTGCTGTTGTCTCCTCCGGCGCCATCCACAAGAAGGTTACCAGGGCCACCCCTGCAAGCAACAGGAATATATCACGTTTTTTCATTATCGACTCCGATTCAAAAGAGACCGTCATGGTCTATCAGTGGTTATTCCGTTTTGATAAACAGCAGATAAATAAAAAGCATCACCGCCACCGCACCGCCGATGACGATAATATAAAGCCCTCCCCCTTCGAGCCCTTCGGTGCCGGTACCTTTGGCCAGGGTCAGGGAGATGGTGATGATAAAGCCACCGAAGCCGGTGATGATGGCGGAGACAGCGCGCCAGCCGATAACATAGGAAATCAGAACCATAACAACAAAAGTGCCGATGAACCAGGGATTACTGTGCAGATCACCGACGTTCCAGGCATTAAGCTGCTCAATAAGTCTGTCCGTGCGAAAATTTTCAAAAAAATCTGCGACCGCTGCCAGATTCATAGATGCCTCCACAAAAGTTACGAAAAGCCCACATATACTAGCAGATCGGCGCCCGGCAAAAAAGGGTTAATCTCGTTGGCGAAGGGTGTTCGTCTGCTTGACTTTGACCATCTGCTTCTCTACGATGACCCGTTATGTCAAAGCCCTGCGGGGCATTTTTTATCGAGATGTTTCCAATGGGGAGAATGCAGTGCTGGGCAAAGCGATAGGTATTTTTGATTCCGGAGTAGGCGGCCTGACGGTCTTCAAAGAGGTGGCTGCTCTGTTGCCACGCGAGAACCTTATTTATCTTGGCGATACCGCGCGGGTGCCCTATGGTACCAAAAGTGTCAAAACTGTCCAGCGCTATGCTTTAGAAGCAGCGGAATTTCTTGTTGATCGCGGTGTGAAACTGCTGGTGGTTGCCTGTAATACTGCTTCAGCTGTGGCACTGGAACAGCTACGCGAGCGTTTTCAACTACCTGTTATCGGCGTTATCGAGCCCGGTGCGCGCCGGGCCTGTGCCGGTCGCAACCGCCGCATCGGCGTGATTGGTACCGAAGGCACGATCAACAGTGGGCGCTATCCCGAGGCAATCACCGCTCTCGTGCCTGATGCACAAATATTTTCAGTTGCCTGTCCTCTGTTTGTGCCGTTGGCTGAGGAGGGCTGGTCTGAACATGAAATTGCCCGCCTGACGGCCCTGGAGTATCTGCAACCGTTGCTTCAGGCGCAGATTGACACGCTGGTTCTAGGTTGTACCCACTACCCACTGTTGCGCAACACCCTGCGTGGTATTTTTGGTGCAGAGGTGTTACTGGTTGATTCAGCCGAGGAGACCGCCAAGACGGTTCAGCAGTTGTTCCGTCAGCAGGGCCTGGTAAATCCAGATAGTGGCGGTCGCCGCGAGTTTTACGTTACCGATGTTCCTACCCGTTTTGAACGGGTAGGAACAGCTTTTCTGGGTTCCGAATTAGGGCGAGTTGTTCAGGTGGAAATCGGTTAAGGCGGGCAATCAGGGAAGGACAGTTCATGAAAAAAATATTTCTCAGCCTGACGCTGGTGCTGGTCGTCGGCATAGTGCTTGGTTATATGATCGGCTGGGTTTTGCAGGATTCCCAGGACGAGTTGATGCAACCCCCGGGGTTTATTGAAGAACCTTTGGCCAAGCGCGAGGTTGCCCTGTATTTTGCTGAACCCCAGGGGCGCTATCTGCTCAGAGTGACCGATGGGATCAGTGGCTGCGAGGATGATCGCGACTGTGTTCGTGCCCTGCTCGAGCGCCTGATTGCCGGGCCACAAGGCAAGGCCGTGCGGGTGATGCCGGCGACCACGCGGATCAAAGGGGTGGAGCTGGATAATGATCTGGTGCGTATCAACTTTTCACGCCATTTAATCGATCATCATCCCGGCGGTAGTCTGACCGAGCTCCTGACGATTTATAGCCTGATCAACAGTTTGAGTGAAAGCTTTCCGTACCTGCGGCAGTTGCAGATTCTGGTGGAAGGGGAGGTGCGTCAGACCCTGAAAGGGCATGTGCGGATTGATCACCCGGTTTATGCCGATTATGCGTTGACACAACCACCCGGGCTTGGTACCGGCACCGTTGATCCAACGCGCGAACAACAGGACTATCACGAGATTGAGCGGTTGATAGAGGCGGCAACTAAAGGCAGCAACTAAAGGCAGCAACTAGCAGGTGGTTGCTCTTCTTGCTCAACAGCATGAGAGTGCAGTATAAACAGAAGTGCTGGAGTGCCGCCTTAATTCAAGGAGTCAGGATGATTGTCGGGTACAATCACAATGCCGGTTACCGTGGAAAAACCTTCCATGTGCAGACCGAAGACAGCGGTCCGGCACGACCGCAACTGGTAACTCTGCTGTACCTTGGTGGCACCATCATCGCGTCGAAAAAAACCGTCTACGCTGATATCATCAAGGTTGATCATCTCGATAAAGTAGTTGAGGAATTGGCCAAGGAACAGCATAAGGGGATGTTGCGCAGCTTGACCCGTGGTGAATTTGATCGGCGGATCGAGGAACTGGGAATTGTCCTGGCGGCGCCGCAGGTCAAAATCGCGGCGGCGGAATCCGCAAAGAAGCAAGTTGAAGAAGAAGCAGACGCAGAGCTTGCAAACACGGATGAGCCACGGCGCGAACCGGCATTTGTTGCTGAACCCAGCATCGATAAATTCAAAAAGCCCAAACCTGCTGAATCTTCTCTGGATGAATTGATTTACGCCTATTTGACTGCCGGTCAGGAAAAGTCTTAACCAACAGGCTAATGCCACAGACCGCGTTTGTTGTGGCGTGCTACAGCCTCTGCCGCCATAAATTGATCTTTGAGCTCAAAGTCAGCCCGGCGGAACACCGCAGCAAGTCCTTCTTCAATCAGCAATTTGTTGAGCAGACGGCCATCAGGTAGGTATACGTAAGCCAGGGTGCGGCCGTAGGAATCTATCCGTTCCTGATCGAATTCCAGCCGGACGATCTGATCGCGACTGTGGCGAATAACAAAATGGCTGGCCTGGCGCGCTACTGAGCGCAGGGTTGCTGGTGAGATCTGGAAGTTGTGCTGATAAAAGCGGTCACGTTTAGAGTCCTTCGCTTCTGGAGCATCAGTGCCCAACAAACGGACGCGACCAATATTCTCCACCTCGATAGTGTCGCCATCGTAGACCCAGGTCACCTGCCCGGAAATCGCTTCAGCCTGCTGGCAGGCGCACAGCTGAACAAAGACTAACAAGGCGACAAGCATGCGCCCGAGCACTAACGCCCCCACAGTAGCCGGGCGAAAAAGCCGGTAAAGAATCCCCAGACCAGCCAGCTCAGGATAATCAGCCCCGGCATCAGTATGCCGAGATTAATCCCGCCGATTCCCTGATTCTGCACTTGCGGATAGATATAGGCGATGTCGACCAAAGCTGGGATCAGGGCGACCCATAAGCTCTTGCGAATCCAGAATCGTCGGCTTCGGGGTGATGCCACGCTGACAAAGAAAAGCAGCCCCCACAAGCCGCCGGCAAACATAAGGGGATAGAGGGCGGGCAGGGCGATGCTGCGAGAGAGATTGATACCAAGTATCCGGATGATGCCCCATTCGCTACCAAGCCATAAAAACAGACTGCTGAACAGGGCTCCCAGCAGGCCGGAAACAAAACAGACGGCAAATAACGTGCTGGTTTTCGGCATGATCTCTCCTGGACTGTAGGGTAGCTGCCCATCTGAAGATGTTCAATCTGTTACTGCAGGAGGGTCAGATAAAATACATAAAGCGGTGATCAAGTTCCTTTTCCAGGCCCATCTGCTGCCCCTGGTCACACATGTCCTTCAGGGTAATGGACTCAAAGTAGTCACCAAGAATTTTGCTGCCTTCGGCCCAGATCCGTTGGGTCAGGCACTGGTTGTCGAATTCACAAATGGGATCAGATTCGCCATCCTTGCGGCGCCCTTTAACACAATTGACGAGCAGCAGTTCTCCTTCTGCGGCGAGAACAATTTCTTTAACCGTAATTTTTTCCGGTGTTTTCGCCAGGCTGTAACCGCCCTGAGGACCACGGCGGCTTTTCAGCAGACCGGCTTTTTTTAAATCCTGAAATATCTGTTCCAGGTAGCGGGGTGAAATGTTCTGGCGCCGGGAAATATCCTTGATCTGAGCCGGCATTGAACCGGCGTGGTAGGCCATATCGAACAGCGCACGGACGCCGTAGCGGCTTTTGGTAGACAACTTCATGTTTTGTGCCTCCATCATTAAATTGCAGAAACTATAAGAATCTTCAGCGTTGTTGTCAAGAATAAAAGCTCGTTCTTCATGAGGGATTAGAGCGATAAAAATTACAACTAAATAGATCAATGATGTGCGACAAACTGTTTAGTTTCGCCGAATGCCGTCGGTTGTCAGGACAATTTTACCCTCTTTATAAAGGGCGCCGACCGCTTTTTTAAACAGCTTCTTGCTGATTCCCAGGCGGCTGCGGATCACCTCGGGGGGGCTGGCGTCGGTCAGGGGAAGCCATTCCTGTTGCGCCAATTGTTGGAGCAAAATAGCGCGGGCAGCGTCGATTCCGGCCGTTCCTGCCGGTTGCAGGCTGATGTCGAGTTTACCATCATCGCGGATTTTAGCCACATAGCCCTTGCGTTGGGTTCCTCGTTTGAGCCCGGGTAGCAGGTCGTCAGTGTAAATCAGACCAGTATAAAGATGGTTGACAATGACTTTGGCGCCCAGGTCGGTAAATAACCAGACAATCACATCGACCTCGTCTCCCTGACGCAGGTCACAGTTTTCGTCGCGTAGATATTTTTCCAGTCGTGCTGAAGCGATAGGACGCTGCTGGTCGTCGTGACAAATGCGCACCAGATAAGGGCGGCCGACCTGCATCGGCTCGAGCTGTTCCGGGTGCGGCACAAAAAGATCCTTGGCGAGACCCCAATCGAGAAAGGCCCCCTGGGGGGAGATGTTTTTCACCGTCAACAGGACAAATTCTCCGACCTGTGCCGCTGGTCTGCGGCTCGTCGGTCGAAGTTGCTGGTTGCGATCAAGATAGAGGAACACCGTCAGTTGATCACCGCGTTGCAGGTTGTCGGGGCATTCCTGACGAGGCAGGAGGATTTCTGTTCCCGCTGCATCCAGCCATATTCCTTCGCCGGCTGTACGGGTGACGGACAGTTGGTAGTAATAACCGGGTAGCAACATGGGTCACTGATCTCCAGAACGAGGGGGAATTGTTGTGGTTACTGAAATCCGCCGACAACAACCATAGCCGATGATACAGATCAGCGCCAGTAGCAGCAGAAACGCATTCCAGCCGAATTGTTGGTAAAGGATCCCGGGGGCAATCGAACCGATGCTGCCGCCGGCGTAATAAAAGGCGACATAAAGGCCGTTGGTCAGGCCACGATGGCTGTTGCCGGCCATCTGGTTGACCAGCCCTGAAGCGGTAGTATGGACCAGGAACATGGCGCCGCAGAAGAGGAACATGGAGGCAAACAGAACACCGACTAGGGGAGTGGCAAAGGTGATCAGGGTGCCGCCAAGCACAAGTAGCCCGGAGCGGATCGTCCTGACTTCCCCTCCGAGCTGGCGGATAAACCAGGGGGCGCCCAAAGAGGTGACAATGCCCATCATATAACCGGAATACATCAGGCCGATGCGCATGGAATCAGTTTTGTCACTGAGTTCCGTCAGACGAAAAGGAATAAAGTTCATGACGGCTGAAAAGACCAGGAACAGACAGAAGACGCCCAGATAGAGGGGGAGGAAGTCAGGTTTACGCAGAACCTCCAGGATGGCCTGGGGGTGTGGGCGAACGAACCTGGTGCCGCTGGCCGGTTTGAGCCGGATCAGCAGGGCAAAAGCGACAAACAGACTGAAGGCCAGGGCAACAAAACTGAAACGCCAGCCGAACAGGTTGGCAATCAATCCGGAGGTGGCTCGTCCAGCGAAACCACCGAAGATGGTGGCAGTGATATACAGAGCCATGGTGCGCTGCAGGGTTTCGGCGCTGGAACGGGCCGACAGCCAGGTCATCAGCGAGGTCAGCAGGGCGGGAATCAGCAAGCCCTGAAACAGTCGGATAGCAAGCAGCTGGGGGTAGCTGGTGGCGACGGCAAAGAGCAGGGCGGAAATGGCTAATAATGGTACCGCCAGCTTCAGAATGCGCAGGGGTGAAACTGTCTCAAGCAGATAACCGTAGACCAGTGGTGCCAGGGCCAGGGGGATAAAGGTGACGGTAGTCAGAGCCGCTGCGGCCTCGCGGCTGACACCGAACTCAAGCTGTAATGCAGGCAACAACGGTTGCGGGGCGTACAGGGCGGAGAGGGCCAGTACGGTGGTCAGGATGATGGGAATAAGTTCAAAATAGCGACGCTGTGGCATGAGGTTTTCTGCTTTTCAGGGAATGAGCCAATCAGTCGGTGTACGTTATTTGCTGTAGCAGAAAAGGGGAAGACAGTACAGGGAATTCAGTGCGCCAGTTGCCAGCCACCGCCCAGGGCCTTGTACAGATCGACGGTGGCGGTCAGGCGGGCAAGCTTTTGCTGAATCAGTTGATCTTCAATCGCAAATAAACTGCGCTGGGCATCGAGAAGGGTGGTCAGGCTGTCGCTCCCCTCTTTATAGCGTAGCTCAGACAACTCCAGGGCATGAAGCGTTTCATCACGGATCTCGCGCTGAGTCTGTTCCTGGATCTGGCTGCGATGGACCACCGCCAGGGCGTCGTCCACCTCCCTTAGCGCGACCAGAACTGCCTTGCGCCAGCTTTCAACCAAAACCCGTTGTTCTGATTCATTCCTGGCTACCTGACCGCGCAGGCGGCCGCCGTCAAACAGGGCACGGGTCAGGGACACAATCGCATCAGCAGAATGCACTGGACTGCCCAGCCCCGAAAAGGCAAATTCGCTGCTCGCCAGCAGGCTCGACAAACCGAGGTTAAGTTTGAGGGGGAACAGGGCAGCGCGGGCGACGCTGATGTTAGCGCTGGCGGCGAACAGTCGTTCTTCCGCTGCTGCGATGTCGGGGCGGCGGATCAGCAGTTCAGCGGGCAATGCGCTGGTTACCGTTGGCACCACCAGATCATCTAGACCACCCTCGGTCACAGTAAATCCCTGTGGTGGTTTTCCCACCAGCAGCGCCAGCGCCCGTAAGGTCTGACGTTCCCGTATCTCCAGAGGCAAGAGGGCGTCGCGCTGCACCATCACTGCCGTACGTTGGCGGCTCAGATCGAGAGCGCTGGCAGCACCGTAGCGTTGGCGCGCTGCGACAATGGTAAAAAGGCGCTCGGCAATTTCCAGATTGTGGCGGGTGATGGCGAGGCGGTCGCGGACTGCCAGGACCTGCCAATAGGCGTTGGCTACGCCGGCAATCAGCGACAAGCGGGTCGCTTCATAGTCGTGGCGGCTGGCAGCATAAGCGGCCTGTCCCCCCTGCCAGGCGGCAAAATTACTCCCCCAGACATCAATCTCATAATTGATCGCCAGTCCGGCACGGGAGCTTTCCGTGCGAACCGAGGTGCCGCTGGTTTCACTGCGCCCGGCGCGCGTTGTCGCATCGAGATTGAGGGTGGGAAACAGCGGCGCCCGGCTGTTACGCAGGGCAATCTCCGCCTGCAGCACCCGTTCGGTGGCGATGCGGATATCGGGGCTGGCGCTGAGGGTTTGGACAATCAGCCGTTCCAGTTCAACCGAGTTAAAGCCGCTCCACCAGTCTTTTTCCAGCGGTTGTGTGGAGGGCATGGTCGATGTGGTGGTTTCATCCCAGGCTGATGGTAAGGTAAACTCGGGCGTCTGGTGCTCGATCGGCAGGGCGCAAGCACTCAGCAGCGCCGCCAGGATAATTAATTTGAGGAGGTGTAACGTGTTCATCGTGAATATGACCTATTCCGACGCCAGTGCCACCACCGGATCAAGGCGGGCGGCTTTACGTGCAGGGAAATAACCAAACACCAGCCCGGTAATAAAGGCACAGCCAAAGGCCAGGATGACCGGCAGAACGGCATAGTGAATCGGTGTGTCAAAGGCGGCAATGATGGCTGCCGTGCCGAGGCCGGCAATGACCCCAATGATACCTCCCAGGGCAGTGACAACCAATGCTTCAATAAGAAATTGCTGCTGAATATTGCGCATCCGCGCGCCGGTGGCCATGCGGATGCCGATTTCACGGGTCCGTTCGGTGACACTGACAAGCATGATATTCATGACCCCGATGCCACCGACCAGCAGGGAGATGGCGGCAATGGAACCGAGCAGGATGGTCAGGGTATTCTGGGTTTCGGTGATACTGTCGATGATCGAGGCCATGTTACGGATCTGGAAATCCTCAATGCCGCCATGACGTAAGAGCAGCAGTTGCTGGAGTTGCTGCTGGGTTTCGTCAATACGTGACACATTATCCACCGCAACGGTGATGTTGCGCAGATGGCGCTGGCCGGTCAGGCGCAGACTGCCGGTGGTGTAGGGGACAAATACCACGTCATCCTGATCGCTGCCGCCCATGCCGGCACCCATGGGAGCCATCACGCCAATGATCTGGAAAGGGATATTGTTGATCAACAGATATTTCCCCAACGGCTCACTGTCGGGAAACAGAGCGCGGGCAACGGTTTGACCAAGAACAGCGACGGTGGCAAAATTGCGCTCGTCCGTTTCAGTAAAAAAGCTGCCACCGGCAAGCTGCCAGCGCCGCGCAATAACGAAATCGCTGGAAGTGCTGTTGAGGCTGGTGCGGTGATCAAACTCTCCGGCGCGCACGGTGATGGCGCTGCTTTGCTCAGGGATGGCGGCCAGAACATTGGGGATGGTGCGGGCCGCAATGGCGTCTTCGGGCACCAGGGTGGCGATGCCTCCCGCGCCGCGCATGTTGGGGGCACCCGGCCTGACCATCAGCAAGTTGCTGCCGAGTACACTGATCCGTTCCACCACCGCCTGTTTGGCGCCGTCACCAATGGCGAGCATGGTGATCACCGAGGCAACGCCGATGACAATACCGAGCAGGGTCAGAATCGTGCGGAAAATATTGCTGCGCAGTGAACGTACTGCGGTGCGGGTGGCTTCAACCAATTCTGCCGGATAGGAGTTCATCAGTACCGGTGGCCGTGTTCGTTTCAGGGTGGGGAGCGTGGCAGGGCTTGTGCGGGTATCTGAGATGATCAGTCCATCGCGGATATCGATGATGCGGTCGGCATGATTAGCAACCTCCTGCTCATGGGTGATCAGGATGACCGTATGGCCACGCTGCGCCAGATCACTGAGCAGTTTCATTACCTCGGCGCCGCTATGGCTGTCCAGCGCCCCGGTTGGTTCGTCGGCAAGGATAATGCGCCCGCCGTTCATCAGTGCCCTGGCGATGGATACCCGTTGCTGTTGACCGCCTGAAAGCTGGTTTGGTCGGTAGGTGAGGCGATCCTCCAGCCCCAGCTCGGTCAGCAGTTCGGTTGCCCGGCTGCGCCGCTGCGCATGGGGTACGCCGGCATACACCGAAGGCACCTCCACATTCTCCAGGGCGTTAGCAGTGGCAATCAGGTGGTAGCTCTGAAAAACAAAACCGAACTCTTCACGGCGCAGACGCGCCAGCTCATCGTTGGACAGGGTCGCGACATTTTCACCCATGAACAGGTAGTCGCCGGAAGTAGGACGATCAAGGCAGCCGAGCAGGTTCATCAGGGTGGTTTTGCCGGAACCGGAGGCTCCCATGATGGCGATAAACTCCCCCGGATCGATCTGCAGATCGATTCCGTGCAGCACCCTGGTCGCCAGTTCGCCGCGGTAGTAGGTTTTGCTGACCTTGCGCAGTTCAATGAGGGGTTGATTGATGTCCACCATCAGCGCATCCGCATACCCATAGGTGGGCGTGCCTGGTTGCTGCGCTGATCACTAGCGTTTGCCGTCGAGGCGACAACCTGCTCGCCCTCCTTGAGTCCTTCCAGAATCTCAACCTGAATACGATTGCTGATACCGACCCTGACCTGGTGCTCCACCAGGTCACCTTTGTCATCAAGCAGCGTCACGGTTGCCGGTGCGCCGCTACCAGCCGCCGGCGTTTGGGGTGGGCGCCGGGTGTGTACGGCAGTGACCGGCAGCAGCAGGGTGTCTTGTGCAGCGGCGATGACGAAAAACACCTGGGCGGTCATTTGCGGCAGCAGGTTGTGGTTGCTGTTGTCGACATCAAAAAGGGCGCTGTAGAGCACTACGTTGTTTTCAACTGTGGGGGTCGGTTCAATCCGGTAGAGGGTGCCGAGCCAGCGTTGGTCGCGTCCTCCCAGGGTAGTAAAATAGGCCTCCATGCCGACCTGCAGGCGCGCAATGTCGGCTTCGGAAACCCGGGTTTTGACCGTCATGGCCGACAGGTCGGCGATCTGCATCAGCACCGGCGCCTGTTGACTGGCGTTGATGGTTTGCCCCTGACGGGCGCTGATGGCGACCACCGTGCCGTCCATCGGTGCAAAAATCTGCGCATAGCTTAAGTTGGCCTCATCGGCACGTAAGGTTGACTCGTTCTGATCGATCTGGGCCATGAGCATGTCGATCTGGGCCTTGGCCGACTGATAGGCTGCCGCCGCGTTCTGCGCACTTTCTTCGCTGGTTGCCTGCGCGGCGAGGAGGTTCTGCTGGCGCTGGTGATGGATCTGCGCCAGTTGCAGCTGTGCCTGCCGATCATTCAGCAATGCACGCTGATAACGCAACTGGGCGCGGCTGGCATCAACCTTCGCCATGAACAGGGTCGGATCAATTTCGGCGAGCAGATCGCCGCTTTCCACCTTATCGCCGACCTCAACGTGAATGCGGTGCAGTTGTCCGGAAACCTGGGCACCGACATCGACATAATCCCGTGGCTGGAGGATGCCGGTAGCGGTGACCAGATCTTCGATGGAGCTGCGCTGGACGGTGACAAGGGTGGGCGGGGTGGGTTTGTCATGTTGTATCACCAGATAGTACCAGCCACCAGCAGTAGCGCTGATCAGCAACAGGACGATGACGGCAGGCAACAGAAACTTGCCCTGTTGATTGAATCCGGGTACTCGCATGATAGTGAAAAATCCTTGTTGCAGTAAAAAACTCTCACTGGTTATCCGCTTCACTTCAGTTGTGACGATTAGAGGATCGAGGCCGCCGCGACCAGCTGGAAATCTCGATCCGGCGATGTCGCGCAGGATGACACAGACACTATCGTTCGGAACGGGATCCTGCCGTCATTCTGCGCGGAGCGAAGCGCAGTCACAGTATCCATGTCCTCTTTTCTTACTTACTGAAATCAAATAGATAACCAAAAAAACTCTACATCCCCTACATCCCTTGTCACCATAGCGCCAATGATCAATCCATACTATAGCGAATTTCTGGTTTGGTGTGTGTGTATTTGTGCAGGGTCACATTCCCGGCAGATCAGTACTTCGATGACCGGATGGTGGATTTGCGGCATATCTGTGAGGCTGTTTTTATAGTCTGCCGGTGTCGCCTCGCTATGACAGACCACTGCTGCCACCAGAATCCAGCTTTTTTGTCCCACCGACCATAGATGCAGATCGATAACTTCACTGTCGGGGACTGATTCCAGCCGCTGGCGCACCTGCTCACGCATGGCTTCGGGCGCTTCTGCATCGAGCAGAATTGCGCCGGTCTGGTACACCAGAACGGCGGCCCAGCGCAGAATCACCACCGAAGCGACCAGGGCAATCAGCGGATCAAGCCAGTTCCACCCCCAGGCCCAGGCAGCGATCAAGCCGATAATAGCAGCGACTGAGGTGACCGCGTCGGCGATCACATGAACCAGTGCGGCGCGCAGATTATGGTCCTGATGGGCGTGATTGTGTCCAGCGGCGTGGTCATGACCATGTTGATGATCCTGGCTGCCGGTCAGCAGCCAGGCGCAGAGCAGGTTGACGATCAGACCGATGATCGCTACCAGCAACGCTTCTCGGGCATGAAGGATCGTGGGGTTGAGCAGGCGCTGGATCGATTCATACACCAGCCAGATGACCGACAAACCCAGCAACAGAGCGCTGGTATAAGCTGCCAGATCACCGATCTTGCCGCTACCAAGGCTGAAGCGGCGATTTTCAGCGTGGTGGCGGGTCAGGTAGTAGGCCCCTGCCGCCAGCCCCAAAGCAACAGTGTGGCCGCCCATGTGGACCCCATCGGCCAACAGGGCCATAGAGCCGGTCAGCCAGCCACCGAAGATCTCGGCGATCATGGTCAGCAGGGTCAGCACCGTGGCGATCAGGGTGCGGCGTTCGGCCTTGCTCAGCTTGCCATGACCGAAATCATGCTGATAGCAGACTTGCCCGGCGATGCAGTTGGGGTTGGGAGATGATGATTTCCGCATGGGTTCGTTCCCGCTGGTTTGTTAAGTGATGACGTTGATCTTTAACACAGAAAAGGTCCCTTTTTTATGTAACTATTCACCCCGATCCGGTGCTGAACAGATACTTTTTTATCAAACAAAGCCCTTTGCAGAAAAGACAAAATTGATCATCGTTATCAAAAAGCGCGCGTTTTGTGACAGTTATCACAGATTTAATTTAGCGCTGGTCGTAGTGTCTGCACCATCGGCATTATAGCATGAACATCGGTAGCGCAAACGCCATAAGCTGTTGCCGTATTTCACAAAACTTTGTCAATAGAGGCGCCTGGTGGACTAATGTCACCAACTGATAATAAACTCTCAAGATAAAAATCTTTGCAATGAGCGATATTTTTCTGTATTTTTGAAAGTCATAATCAATAACATTAGTGTCGAATAAAAGTAGTGTGTGGCCGATTTGGGGTGACTGCTACGATTGCTACGTGTTGCTGGTACTTTTACCGGGACTCCATGAAAATTAACATTAAAAACACAGAAGAGATTCATCTGGCTCGCGCTTGTCGCGAGTCGTTGGTCAGTACTCGGTCCGGGTTTTGTTGTGTCCCGGAAAAACAGCCACAGCGCGAACTAACCTGGGTTGATCTGATTAACCGTTATCCGTCTTCGCGCGAGTGCCTTGCCGCCTTTGTTGTCAGCAGTGCCGCCGAGGTAATTGCCGGCGTCAAGCCTGCCAACCTGATCCGCATCATCAGGCGCACCTTGCCTTGTGGTCGTTGTATGCATCAACTCTGGCAGGATTATGGTGCTGATATGTTGCGGGACTCGGCGTTGCAGGTACTTACCTTGCGCTCTGATGCTGATGGCGTATCCCTGCTGTTTTATTGCCCCGAACTGCTGGTTAAACGACTGTCCAGTCGGACGATGCAATCTTTTCTGGCCGGATGTGGCTATCCGCGCCCCTTGACCCTTGATACAGCGCTGACGCATTTGCAACAGGTTTGTCAGGTCGAAGATTCTCCCGATGAAATCGGGATGTTTCTCGGTTATCCTCTTAAGGATGTCAAAGGCTTTATCTCCGGCACAAGCCGCCCCTGGCAAGGGCGCTGTCTGTGGCGGATTTATGGGCCGCCCGGACGTAGTCTGCAGCTCTATCGGCGTTTTTGTGCGGAACGCCAGGTGATCAATCGACGCATGATGGCCGGCAACGATCCTGCAGCGCTCCTGCTTGCTGTATGACAACAAGTGCTAGACTGCTGACCTGCGTGCGCCGCGCCCCGTTGCTGGAAGGGTTGTTGGACGATACTGAGTGTGGTTGTGGTATAGATAAAGTGTGATTCCATTAGGATTCTAAAAAAGCGGCATTGTGTTTATCTGGAACTTCCGGTTGAAACTTATTAACAGCAGTATGAGAGACGATAGTTTCCCTGTTTTCGGAATCGTCCAAAGGAGCGACCCATGAACGTCGGCATTTTCTACGGCAGCAGCACAGGTAGGACGGCAGCAGTGGCTGGGCAACTGGCGCAATTGATCAGCACGGCAAAACTCTATCCGGTGGCCGAGGCAACACGCGCCGATTTCGAATCCTGTGATCTGCTGATTCTGGGGTCGTCAAGTTGGTGTGATGCCCGGGATCGTCTTCAGGATGACTGGAACGATGCGTTTGAGTGCCTGCATGAGGCCAATCTCAAAGGCAAAAAGGTGGCGCTGTTCGGTATCGGCGATCAGGTTGGCTACCCTGATGCCTTTGTTGACGCGATCAGGGTTCTGCACGATGTCGCAAAAGCTGCAGGTGCCGAGGTTGTCGGCAAGTGGCCCGACGAGGATTATGACTACCACTATTCAGCAGCTATCGAAGGGGATTTTTTTCTTGGCCTGCCCCTCGATCTGACCAATCAGCCGGAGCTGACTGAATCTCGCCTGAACGGTTGGGTGGTACAGTTACGTCGCGAGGCCGGTCTTTAGCCGGACGTTGCAGGAAATCTGTTCATTTAGTTGCAGCAGAGGGGTGCGGTGTCGAAATAATTTATTCCCTGGTTCCAGGCATACCGTACCAGTTCAGCACTGGCGTCGAGGTCATCGGGATCGGGAAAACGCATGCCCCCAAAGCTGATGATGGAAAGTGCTGTAGCGGTTCGTCCAAAAGGGCGGTAGAGCATAGCGAGACAGTCAGGTCAGGTCGACACCGGCTGACTCATCTGGCGCTGGTTTTGCCGGTGAAACATCGGAGCCAAGCATGATTGCCAACCAGCGCGTCGATGGATTGATCTCGAGGGCGATTTTCATGATCATCGTTAAGGGTACCGATAATAGCATCCCCACCGGGCCCAGCACCCAGCCCCAGAAGACCAATGACAGAAACACCACCAGGGTCGACAAACCGAGACTCTTCCCCATCAGGCGCGGCTCGACGGCATTCCCCATCACTACGTTGATGGCAAGGTATAGGCCGGTTACCAGCAGCGCATGCAATGGGCCGAGTTGTACCAACGCCAGGAGTACCGCCGGAATGGCAGCGATAATGGAGCCGATATTGGGGACATAGTTCAGCAGAAAGGCAATCAGTCCCCAGAGTAGAGCATAATCGACGCCAATGAGCATCAGCCCGGCAGTAACAATCAGGCCGGTGACCAGGCTGATCAGGGTTTTAATCATCAAATATTGGCGCACCCCTTTGACAAAGCGTTCATAAGAGGCCAGGGAGGTGTCAGCGTCGGTCAGGGCGGCACGTAATTTGTCAGGTATTCCCGCCGCTTCAAAAAGGATAAAGATGACCGTCAACAGAATCAAAAAGGAATTGGTTAGTACCCCACCGGCGGCCGATAACATGCGTCCGGCGTACTGCATGATCGAGCCCGGATCAAAGTGGTCAAGCAGTAGCCGGCGTGAAATCTGTATGCCGAAACGGTCGAGCCAGTCGATGAAGATCAGGGTTTGGGAACGCAACTTTTGCTCGTACAGCGGGAGCTGGCTGGTAAAATCATTAACCGAGGTGCCGATGATGGTCAGCACGATCAGTCCGCCAAGCATGACCACGGCAATGACGATCAGCAGCGCCAACCAAGCCGGAACCTGATGTTGGCGCAGCCAGTAGAAGGGACCGGCACAAATAATCGAGATGAAAAAAGCCAGCAGAAAAGGCACCAGTAGCGCCTGGGCGGTCTTCAACCCGGCGATGATGATTACCAGGGCGGCCAGGGAGACAAGTATGTCGGTTGCTCGGTTCCGTCGGCTGGTCATGGTCAGTCTGCAACGTTGCAGAGCAGCAGCTTGACCCCCTGCTCAAAGATGACCTCCATTTTGTTGGGGCGGGTGGTGGAGAGAATCTTGCCCATGCCAAAGCTGGGGTGATTGATCAGATAACCGGTTTTGACCGGAGTTTTAAGGTGGTAAGGGATGGCACGGGTCTGATCCGCTGTGGCCATGATGTCCACCCACTGGGTCTGCGTGCGGGTTTTGCGCGGCTGAGCCGGGGTGCGCGGAGATGTGCTGCGCGGCTTTGGAGCGGTTGTGCTGCGGTGGTTATGGATACTGCCACAGACGTTGCACTCAACCCGGGCTACGCGGTCGCCAACCATGGCAACAATGGTGTGATTGGTGGATTCTTTGCATTTGCTACAGCGTGAGAGGGTGTGATCACCAGCGGCCGTTACCTTCTTGGTCATGTGTGCTCCTTGGGAAACATCCTTTGTACCCTGTCCGCTCGGGACTGTCAATCAGGGATGCGGCAAACATGGTCACTGCGGGCAGCAAGTAAAATACCTTTGCGGAATTCACAAGCTGTAAATATTCTGGGCCCAGGAGACTGCTTCGAGGTAGGCGGCCGGTAGCAGTTGTTCATCGATCCGGGTCTCTGCGGTCAGTTGTGAAACCGTCTCCCACTCCCCTTTTTCCATCGCGATGACAAGCAGGAGAATCGATCTGAGCTGATTATCTTCACCGGTCAGGGCGGCAAAGACCTCATCATCAACGGTAATCTCCTGAAGGATTTCGTCGAGGGGGCGCGACATGATGACATCAAGCAGGGAGAATAGACCCATCAAAAACAGATCGGATGTGCGATCCCCCAAGCGGCTTGGTAGCGCCAATTGCTCACAGAGGCGGGCGCGAATCAGCGAACTGACGACAAGTTCCGCCGGTTTATCGTTAGCCATGGAGGAAATGGATAACAGGGAGACCCATGAGCGAATTTCCCGCAAGCCCAACAGGGACAGGGCTTGCAGGACCGAAGTCACCCGGTTGCGCAGCGCAAAGGCGGCCGAATTGATCAATTTGAGCAGCTTGTAAGTCAAGGAGACTTCACTCTGAATGGTGAGGGCGAGTTTTTTGAAATCGACGTCTTCAGCGTGGACATCTTTAAGAATGCGCAGGAATTGAATCTTGTTGGTCGGGATATCCTTGCGCGAAATAATCACCGGCTTGGCAAAAAAGTACCCTTGAAAGAGCTGATACCCCATGGTTTTCGCCAGCTCATACACCTCATGGGTTTCAACCTTTTCGGCCAGCATCTTGATCCCTCGGGGAATCAGTTGCCGTGCCAGATCTTCCTGCTGGTTGACATCTGAGAGGAGAAAATCGACCTTGACGATATCGGCCAGATCCAGTAGTGGCTCAAAGTTTTTATGATAGACAAAATCATCGAGAGCCAGGGTGTAACCGAGCTTTTTGAGACGCCTGCAGGCTTCGACGACTTGCAATGTTGGTTCGACATCTTCCAGTATTTCTACTACTGCCTGTTGGCGTGGCAGGGTAGTCATCAGGTCTTCGAGGAGTACTTTCTCGGTGCAGTTGAGAAAAGCCCTGGTATTGCCGGTCATCTCTCCCAGGCTGAACAGCAGATTGCTGTTGGCAATAACACTGGCCGCTGCCTGATCGAAGTTATCGCTGTCAAAGAAATTGTGCATCCCGGAGCGGAACAGCAGCTCGTAGGCAAAAACACGTCCTTGCGTGTCGAAAATCGGTTGTCTGGCGATAAAATGTTCCACTGAGGATCCCTTTCTCCGGCGCTGATCTTTTTGCTGCCATATAACAGCTAAAACAGTTTAGCTATTTTTACCGCAGAAATAAAATAGCAAATATCTGATGCGGAAGTTGACCTTTATCTTTTGCTTGTATAGACTTGCGACAGCAAGTCAGGCTTTTTTCGTATAACATATCTCTCACTTTTTTTGACAAGGATAGTGCCGATGAAAAAGATCATTCTGTTATTCAGTATTGTTGTGCTCTGTGCGGCAACCGCAGCTATTGCTGTTCCCGCCAACCGTTCCTTGACCTTTGATAAAGGAGCTCTGGGCGCCGTCGAGTTTTCCGGAAAAATTCACGCTGAAGCCGGTTTCAAGTGTGGTGACTGCCATAACCCCAACCTGTTCCCGAAAATGAAGCAGGGTTCAGTGGAAATTACTATGGAAAAAATCTACGCTGGTGAGCTGTGTGGTTTCTGTCACAATGGCGAGACGGCCTTCGAGGCTAAAACCAGTTGTAACCGCTGTCACGTCAAGTAGTTTCTGGCGGGAAATAGTTTTCCCGCCGGACATGCAGGTTAACCAACGGCCGGCTCAATTTTTCGAGACCGGCCTTTGTCTTTTGTCCATTACCACTCCCACTCCCCACTCCCCACTCCCCACTCCCCACTCCCCACTCCCCACTCC
>NZ_JCBCBS010000077.1:0-2202 GCF_059864205.1 Pelovirga sp. | reverse complement strand
TTCTCCTGTAGATGAAGTGGTGGGATGATCATGTCATCCTCGTGGCCGTATTTTTCCCTAAAACTCTTCCGGCTTCCATGGATCGAAAATGTGCCGGTATGGTGATGCTGGCACAATGGAACAACTCGGAAGTGGTCGCGCCTCGGGTGCCCTAAATTCACCGCGTGGTGGACTTCCACCTGAGGGAATCCGCACACCGCGCACCTCATACCCTTCACCCTTGCGAGGTGGTCACGTTCGGCTTTGGTCATGGCGCCTTCCTCCCATAAATTGCTAGTGAATAATCTATGCCGCGTTCTAATATTATATGGAATTCGCTCCCGACGTAGTGGTCTATATCGTCTAGGAGCTTGCTGAATTCATTAACTTTTAACTCAGATGTGCTTTTGGGTTGCGTGATAATCTTTCCATTTATCTTGAAAGATTCGTCCCCCAAAAAAAGACTTTTCAGGTATCCCTTCCAGTAATTGATAGGATAAAACTCCCCTGTTGATTCTGCATATTGTCGGGAAATTTGTTTACACCACCCATGCAGACAATTGTTTTGCGCCAGCGACCGGCTGCTTTTGTGCTGGCGGATGATGCACTCATACCCTTCCGGGGCTGCGTCGACAAACCCCTTTGCGCGCTCTCTGCGTTGTTGGTCGATAAGAATGATCGTTGTCATGGCATTTCCAGCCAGCCATGAGACGGCCCGATCCTCCGCCCGGTGCGCTTAATATATCTCAGCTCTTGGTCTCTCCCCCGCACGATAATTTGCGCAGGGGTGACGCGCTTGACCGTTGCGTCTGCCGGTTGGGAATGGCAGGTGCAAATTTTCACGATATCGCCAGGTTTAAGATTGATCAACCAACTTTCGAGCTCTGGGGTCATTTTCCGATCCTTTCAAGTTTCTTCCGTGCAGCTGTAAACGCTACCTTATACGTCTCTTGGGATGTTTCGGGGATTTCCCCCCAAAGTTTCAATAACGCGGCAATGTCGGTAGCGGTGGTGATTGATTCCAATGTGCTGTCAACCTCTGGCTTTTTATGTGGCGGCTTCTGGCTGGCGTGGGTGGCATCATCATCCTCTTGTGCGATACAGGCGAACGCTGCCAAGCTATACCTGCGCAGGTAGGTAATCGCGCTCCCCACTCCCTGTGGGTCCTGCTTCGTTACCGGCGCGCTGGCATGGGATGTCACCCACTCCCCAGAAGTATGGATCAGCATGGTTTCAACGCTAGCAACGCCATCGGTAAATGACGGCATTTGGAGAAATGATAGCCCATGGCGGGTGAAAACAGGCCGGACGGTGTTGATGATCTCGGCAAGATCCGCATATTTTGAGCGGAACGCGGGGTTTGTGCTGTTTTTATCTGCATTTTCCACCTCCCCCTGTGCTTTGGCAAGGGCGGCGGCAAGCTCTTTGATGTTCTCTGATTTTTCCATTGTTACCTCACTCTCAAACTAAGACCGGATTCGAGGCGCGCACCAGGCACTTCTTCGCCAGATTTTAGCGCATCCTTCACGGCGGCGTTATTGATCCTTGTTGACGCGGGGATGATGTCAACAAACTGTGCCGGGATAAGTCTGTCATCGTCAATTTTCAGCGCCGGTGGGTTGTGGTAGACGCTGATCTTGTGCGTTATCGTCTCGATCTTATCTCGCTGTGCCGTGACCATTGCATTAAGCGCCCATCTCTCAATGCGGTCAGCTGTGGCAAGATCATCCTTCGCCAATCTCATCATGCGTTCAGCGGCGGCCTTGCGAATATCCCCACGTGCGCGCCGTTCTTCGGCAATACAAATCGCGTCTGGCACCTTCTCTTCGAGGCCAATATTAAGGTTTTCCAGCAATCCAAACTGCTCATCAGTGATTTCTTCACATTCCAAAATAGAGCGAATTCCTTCTGAAATTTTGTAGACTTCATTTTTCATTCACCTACCTCTAAGCTCTCTTCGTACCGGTCAAAGCACTGGGCAAACGATCCACCCTGAAAATGCTGATCGTCAATGATCACCGTAAAAAAATTGGATTTTTCCTTTTCTCCACAGATTGCCCAGTATCCACAATGCTCCGAGGCGTAACCGTCCCCGTTATTACTGCGCCGCGCTGCTTCCATGCAGGCTTGCTCCGTTGTCATTTTATACCGCTCTTTCTCTCGCTCAAAACGAGTAAAGTGATAACGTCAAAACTCGTGATATCGCGTGAATTGTCGCGGCGA
>NZ_JCBCBS010000075.1:0-1808 GCF_059864205.1 Pelovirga sp. | reverse complement strand
TATTTACAATAACCAGATTTGCCCATCGAATTGCAAAAAATGCTGATTGTGTTCGGGATAAGGATCAAAGGAATATCGACAGCAGGGTGTCTGAAAAAAAGCGCAATACAGGAATACCCCGCCTGGATCGACAGACGGGGTATTCCTCCTGACTTCTGCCACTTTTAGCCGATTTTCAGAGTTTAAAAAATAAGTCTTTATATTTCAGCTAGTTGACTTTTTTCTGATTCTTGGATTTCCGCACTAATGGTATCTTTTCACCATGCGTGGGGATTTGACGATCAGAACAGTACGGACAAGCTCTGGTGCAACGGCCGTTCAGGTGGTACGCAATGAAGGAAAGAAGCGTATCATCGTCAAGCATATCGGCAGTGCCCACAGCAAGAACGAATGCCAACGGTTGGTGACGGAGGCTGAGATTTATACTGAGGCGCACTGCAGACAACCAAGCTTGTTTGCAAAAGAAGTGTCGCCTTCGCCGCAGCTGGATCTTACCCATACCAAGCTTGTTGGCGTCACGCACCTCTTTGCCCGCAACGCATTGCTTGCCTGTGCCCGGCGGTGCGCTCTGGGAGCCCTGCCAGAGCTTTATCTGGATCTGGCGCTGATGCGCATCATTGAGCCATCGTCCAAGCTGCGCACGTTGGAGCTTTTACAGTGTTATTTTAATGTCCGTTACGCCGAGCGGACGGTTTACCGTATGCTGCCAAAACTTCTGGATCATCAGGAGCAGATCGAGACAGCGGCTATAAAGACCGCACGTGACGATCTGAAAGAGTCCTTCAGCCTGGTGCTGTATGACGTGACCACGCTGTACTTCGAGTCCTTCAAGGAATACGACTTCCAGCACCCGGGGTTCTCCAAGGACAACAAGCCTCAGCAGCCACAAATCGTTATCGGCCTGATCACGACCCGTTCAGGTTTTCCTGTGATGCACGAGGTCTTCAAAGGCAATACGTTCGAGGGTCATACCATGCTGGCGATCGTCCGCCGGTTCCAACAGCGGGTTGGTGATGTCAAACCGGTGATTGTGGCCGATGCGGCCATGCTTTCCAAAGCCAACATGCAGCAATTGGAGGAAGAAGGTTACCACTATATTGTGGGAGCACGGCTGGCCAATGCCGCAGCCCGTTTCATCGACCTGATTCACAGTGAATTGCCTCGGGATGACAAGACCTTAAGGCGCTTTGACTATGACCACGTGGTCAAGCAAGCCGACATGGTGTGTGAGTTCTCCGAGGCACGCTACAGAAAAGATAAACGCGAGCTCGACAAACAGGTAAAACGTGCCCTTGCACTGCTTGAGCGTAACGAACCCGGGCGACGGGCCAAATTCGTCAAGAAGTCCGAAGAAAAAGACAAGCCGTTCATCTTCGATACAGAGCTACAGACCAAGGCGGAAAAGTTGTTGGGCATCAAGGGCTATGTGACCAATATCCCGGAAGAAGAACTGTCTAACGCCGAGATTGTCGCCTATTATCGGGATCTGTGGCATGTAGAGCAAGCGTTTCGCATAAGCAAATCAGACTTGCGCGCCAGACCAATTTATCATCACACGCAGGAGGCTATTCGAGCCCATGTGCTCATCTGCTTCATGGCGTTGATGATGGGCAAATATCTTGAGATCAAAACGGGTCGGTCATTACGTCAGATCCGCCAAGACCTGTGGCGGGTTCATGAGGCTCAGATCCGTGACGAGCGCACCGGTGAAACTTATGTGCTGCAAATGGATGCCGGCGAACTGGCAAGCAGTGAGCTGATGAAGCTATTAAATTCCGATTTTCCGCACTAATTGGCAGAACTCAGGA
>NZ_JCBCBS010000065.1:0-2319 GCF_059864205.1 Pelovirga sp. | reverse complement strand
GCCGATTTCCCGGCGAGCTGGTAACCCTCGGTCTGACCGCTCAGCATTTCATCGGCAAGCTGGTCCATCCGGGCCATCAGTTCGGCGCTGGTTTCCGTCGTCTGCTGTTCCCGGCGGGCCAGCTCTTCGCTCAGCCTGTTCAAGAGTTCATCGGCAAGCTGATCCATCCGGGCTATCAGTTCAGCGCTGGTCTCGGTCGTCTGCTTATCCTGGCGGGCCAGCTCTTCGGTTAGAAACTCGCGCAGCTCGGTGATCCGCGAGGCCTCGGCCTTGGCCGCCAGTTCCTGGGTGGTCTGCAGTTCCCGGGCGTGGCGGCGGTCCCGGAAGATGGACTCGGTTTTCTGATAGCCCAGCGCAAAGATGAAAAAGGCCCCGAGAATGACCAGCAGACCCAGCATCACCAAGCCCAGGGGCGCCTCAACCTCGGCCACCCCCAGGAACAGCGGGGTCACGGTAATCAGCACCTCCCAGTTGAGAACGGTAAAGACCGCGATGACAATAAAAATAAGCAGCAGCAACAGGGCAAAAATTTTCATAACAACCCTCCGTTTGGCCGCCCGGCCCCGGGCGCCGCTCTTCGCAACCCGGGGCAGTGCAGCACCAAGTACCCACTTCAACAGCCCATAGGGACGGATTTTAAATCTGTCCCCCACGGGAATATCGTCTTAATCTTGCGCCCGGCCGCACCGCCTGTCAAGCGCACAATAATAGGACCGATCCAGTGATGTCCGGTTAGAACCTTGCATGATGAACGCAAATAAAAAATAGTCCAGCGAGAGCATTTTTTTCTTGACAATGAAGCCAAAAAATTTTGCGCAACTTCTTGAAAGACTCATAATTTCAAGGAGATATGCGTATGAAAATCGTCAAGTTCTACTCGCGCCGGCATGTTGTTCCGACCCACAAACAGCTTGTGTTGCCTACCAAACCGGCATTGCGCACGGCACCACCACTTTTATCCGGATCAAATAAACCGCTGGCAATGAATACCGAAGAGCTGATCAACATCCTGACTTATTATCACTTGCAAGAATTTTCTTCAGGCCGGGAGCTGATCCAGGCACTGCAAGAAGATGATTATGCCAGGCAGTTGATCGCGCCGGCCGGCGGTATTAAGCACTCGACCTTTTTCGATACAGTGAATGAGCGCGGGGTCGAGCAGCTTCTACATGTATTTACTGAACTCCACAAAAAGGCGGCCACCACTCTCCCAGCCCGCTTTGCCGAACTCGGCGACTTGGTGGCCATAGATGGTTCTTTCATTGACTCCGTCCTCTCCATGCATTGGGCCGAATACCAGAGCAACTCCCGTAAGGCGAAGCTGCATCTTGGCTTTGACCTGAATCACGGTATCCCCCGGAAGCTGTTTCTCACCGAAGGTAACGGTTCGGAGCGCCCTTTTGTCAGTCGCCTCACCGAACCGGGGCAGACGGCGGTGCTGGACCGGGGCTATCAGACCCATCACCTTTTTGATCAATGGCAAAAGGACGGTTGCCACTTTATCTGCCGCATCAAAGGCAATACCCTCAAGACGATCCTTGAAGCGCACATGCTTCCGGATGATTCCAACGTGTTTTTCGATGCCAGAGTGTTGCTGGGTACCCCTGACATTAACCAAACCGAAAAACCGCTGCGGCTTGTTGGCTACACCGTTGCCGACAAAAAGTACTGGATAGCCACGGATCGTTTCGATCTGTCAGCAGAGCAAGTGGCGATGGTCTACAAGCTCCGCTGGGAAATCGAAAAATTCTTCACCTGGTGGAAACGGCATCTCAAGGTCTATCATCTTTTCGCCAGAAGCCGGAACGGCTTGATGGTACAAATTCTGTCCGGTCTGATCACTTACCTTCTCTTGGCAATTTACTGCCAGGAACAACATAGTGAGCCGGTTTCTATTAATCGCGTTCGGCAACTGCGAAACCAGATTCGCAATGAAGCCATGCGGCTTTCGGGCAATAAACCACCCGGTGCACCAAGACGATGCGGCGGCAAAGCCCGAAGAAAAATGAAAAAGCTACATGCAAGTTTCTAACCGGACATCACTGGGTCAGACCCCAATTTCCCCCCTAGCGAACCCTGTCAAGGATAAAGATTTGACCCCCCTTTTGGTTCTGGCATCGAAAAACACGTTGGAATCATCCGGAAGCATGTGCGCTTCAAGGATCGTCTTGAGGGTATTGCCTTTGATTCGGTGAGGCGGCTGACAAAAGGGCGCTCCGAACCGTTACCTTCGGTGAGAAACAGCTTCCGGGGGATACCGTGATTCAGGTCAAAGCCAAGATGCAGCTTCGCCTTACGGGAGTTGCTCTGGTATTCGGC
>NZ_JCBCBS010000042.1:0-20326 GCF_059864205.1 Pelovirga sp. | reverse complement strand
AGACCAAAGTGGTGACGGTCAGTGATCCAACAGGGTACGCTGCAAAAAAAACAGGATAATATATTTGTAAATCAAAAAAGAAGGTATCTGTTCAGCACCGGGCCTTTGAATCCTATGTCAAGGGCCGCGATTGTTTTCCGCCGGGTCATCCATGACCGCTTTTTGTCGCCGTCCATAACGACAAAAATCCTTGCCGCAGGATCCAACGACCCTGCGCCAAGGACGGAAGCTGAATAATTACGTTTTTTAGTTCTGATCTTGCGATTTCTCCGGTGTTTTGAGTTGGGCCATGTCAAGAAATGGCTTGATCAGGTCAATCGGCATCGGGAAGAGGATTGTCGAGTTCTTCTCGGCGGCGATCTCGGTCATGGTCTGTAAAAAGCGCAGCTGTAAAGCGCCGGGCTGCTTGTTGATCTGTTCAGCGGCGTTGGCCAGGGTTTTTGAGGCCTCAAACTCACCGGTGGCATGGATGACCTTGGAGCGGCGTTCGCGTTCCGCTTCGGCCTGACGGGCCATGGCGCGCTGCATCGAGGCCGGCAGATCAACGTGCTTGATTTCAACATTGGAGATCTTGACCCCCCAGGGGTCAGTCTGGCGGTCGAGAATCTCCTGCAGGTCGTGGTTGATCTTATCCCTTTCCGCCAGCAGTTCGTCCAATTCCACCTGACCGAGGACACTGCGTAACGAGGTTTGCGCCAGCTGACTGGTGGCGTACAGGTAGTTGTCGACTTCGATCAGCGCCTTGTCCGGCTGGACGACGCGGAAATAGAGCACCGCATTGACTTTGACCGAGACGTTGTCGCGGGTGATGATATCCTGCTCGGGAACATCCATGGCGACAGTACGCATGTTGATCTTGGTCATCTGATCGACGACCGGGATGATAAATTTCAGCCCCGGCCCCTTGACGGAGGAAAAACGGCCGAGGCGAAAAACCACGCCCCGTTCGTATTCGAGCAGAATCCGCACCGAGGCGCTGATAACGACCGCACCAATAGCAACCAGAACGATCCAGAAGAAACCTGCACCAAAATCAAACATGATTAACTCTCCTTGGTTTCGTGGTCAATCGGTCGGGTGCCGGATGCAACCGCCGCAACCTTGATTTTCAGTCCGTCCAGAACCTCAACGACTTCAACCTGCTCCCCGGCCGCAATCGGCTCGGCGGCACAGGCCGACCAGTATTCGCCGTACACGAAGGCGCGGCCACGGTCGGCATCTATGGCCTCAACCGCCTCCCCATGCTTGCCGATCAGCCCTTCCTGACCAAAATGGCTGCGGCGTTTCTGGGTTTTAACCACCATGGTGGTGGCAAAGGTGGTAAAAGCCGCGCAGGAAAAGACGGTCGCAGCGATCACCGCGCGGGAAATCTGCAGATAGGGTTCGCTGCTGTCGATGAGCATCAGCGAGCCCAGGCTCATGGCGATAACGCCGCCAATGGCGAGCATGCCATAGGAGGGGACATTGGCTTCCAGAACAAAAAGAATGAAGGCGACGATGATCAGCAGTACCCCGACAAAGTTGACCGGCAGAGCCGAAAAGGCGAACAGGGCCAGCAGGATGGCGATGGCGCCGACCGCTCCGGGGAAAATCGCGCCCGGTTGTGAGATTTCGAAAAAGATCCCAAGGATGCCGAGCATCATCAGCAGATAGGCGAAGCTCGGGTTGCTCAGGGCATTGAGGATCTTCTGGCGCCAGTTCATTTCGACGGTGATCAGTTGGGCACCGTCACTGCTGAAGATCATGACCTCGCCATCGCGGAGGAATTTGTAGCCGTCAAGCTGCTGCAACAGATCATCGCGATTTTCAGCAATCAGATCAATGACCGCCAGATCCAGCGCTTCCTGAGCAGAAATGGAGACGCCGTCGCGCACCGCTTCCTCTGCCCATTCCTGGTTGCGGCCACGTTTTTGCGCCAGGCTGCGTGCATAGGCGGCAGCATCGTTGGCGACTTTCTTCATCATCGTTTCGTCGGCTTCACCGCCACCGCCGATACTGACCGGCGTTGCTGCGCCGATATTGGTGCCGGGAGCCATGGCGGCAAAATCGGCTGCCAGGGTGATCAGCGCGCCGGCCGAAGCTGCTCTGGCACCCTGTGGCGCGACATAAACAATGATCGGAATGCGTGAATTAAGTTGCGCCTGGATAATGTCGCGCATGGCGGTGTCGAGACCGCCGGGGGTGTCGAGCTCAATCAGCACCGCACGGTTGTTGTCACGATTAGCGGTGGTGATGGCGTCGGCAATAAAGGATGCAATGACCGGATTGATGGGCGCCGCGATCTCGATCAGGAGGATATTGGTGTTTGTCGGCGTGGTCGCAAACAGCGGCAGCGACGGGGTCAGGGCGAGCAACGCAAAGCCCGCTAGAACGGCAAAAACGCTGATGGTGCGCAGGAAGGTTCTTTTTGTCTGCTGTCGCCTGGTTGTCACTGTGTTAACGCCTCTTGTCGTTGCTATGTTGATTTTGTGGTGAATTAACCACTTCTTTGCTTGTGTTTCCGCAGCGAATCACTATAATGATTAGTTTGTAAATACGGGTGCCAGATCCTTCTGCGCGCCCTCTTTGCATTCAAATCCTACCGAAACTTCTGCGATCAGGGTGTGTCAATGAGTCTTAAAGAACAACTCAATCAGGATATGAAGGCGGCGATGAAGGGCAAACAGACCGATCGCCTCAGTACGATTCGCCAGCTCCGTAGTGCCATCAAAAACAAGGAAATCGAGCTCAGACAAGAAATTGATGATACCGCTATTCTGGCTGTCATTGGTACCCTTGTCAAGCAACGTCGGGAATCTGCCGCGCTTTATCGCAGCAATGATCGTCCGGAACTGGCTGACAAGGAAGAAGCTGAATTGGCGGTGCTGCAACAGTATCTGCCGGCACAGTTAGGTGAGGATGAGCTGCGCACTCTGGTGGCGCAGGTGATCACCGAAACCGCGGCAGACTCCCTTAAAGACATCGGCAAGGTGATGCCGGTGGTCATGGCTCAAACCAGAGGCTGCGCTGACGGGCGACTGGTTAATCAGATTGTCAAGGAGTTGCTGGGCGGTTGAACATCAGCGGGTACTGGTTCCCTGCCGTTGTTTTGTCTTTTGATGGAGTGTTTTTTTGGGCCTCATTGATATCCTGATTCTGGTTGTTCTGGTTGTTTTTCTGATCAAGGGATTACTGCGCGGACTGCTTAAAGAGATCTGTTCGCTGCTTGGTCTGGTGCTGGGAGGCGTTTTTGCCTTTACCTTCCATCTGCCTTTCGCCCAGTTTCTCCAGGACAGCGCCGGTCTGCCGGCGCAGGTTTCCGTGGGGGCGGCTTTTTTGGCAGTTTTTCTCATTGTCGTGATTGTTTTTGCCGTTCTCGGTTTTGTCCTGCACCGGTTTGTTAAAATTATTCTGCTCGGTGGCGTTAATCGTCTTGCCGGCGGGCTGTTCGGCGTGATCCAGGCGGTGGTCATTGTCGCCATGCTGGTGCTGGCCCTGGGCTCGCAACCGGCGCCGGCCGTGGCCCGGCAGATGGTTGAGGCGTCTCATCTGGCGCCACCTTTTGCTACCCTGGGTCAAACCCTGCTTGCAGAGGGGCGGGGGCTGATGGGCCGCTTGCCGGGCCGATGAGGATTGACTCGACCGTGCTGGAGCGCCTTGGTTTTCCGGAGCTGCGTGGCTGGCTTGCCGGCCAGACCCAGTCGCAACCGGGGCGGCTGCTGGCACAGCAGCTAACGTTGCTGGAAGATCAGGCGGCGGTTGAACTGGCGCTGACCGAGGTTGATGAGGCGCTGGCGCTGATTCAGGCTGACAAGTCTCCTGCCCTTGGCGGCTGCTGTGATTTGACCTCTGTGCTGGCGGATTGTCAGGCTCCTGGTAGCCTGGTGCCGGCGGCGGAGTTGCGGCCGGTGCTGCAGTCGCTGCAGGCGATAGAGTCGTGCCGCAGCTGGTTTAAGGGACGCCGGGAAGCACACCGTCTGACGCTGGTCGCCGCAGGGTTGGTGCCGCTGCCGGAGTTGCAGCGGCGCTTGCAGAACGCCATCGGTGAACGCGGCGAGTTGCTCGACAGTGCTTCGCCACAGCTTGCTGAACTGCGTTATGAGGGGCGCCGGACCCGTGACCGGGTCAAACAGCAGCTTGAGCGACTGTTGAGCGATGAGCGTCTGGCTGCCTGTTTTCAGGATCGTCTGGTGACCGTGCGTAACGGCCGCTACGTTGTTCCGATCAAGAGCGACTATCGCGGCCGGCTAAAAGGTTTTGTTCAGGATGAGTCAGCCAGCGGTCAGACCCTTTATGTCGAACCGGCGCAGGTTCTTGATGGCAACAATCGCCTGCAGCAACTGCTGCGCGAGGAGCAGCGCGAAGAACGGCGCATATTGCTCCAGCTTGCTGATCTGCTGCGCCGTGATCGCGCTCTGTTGCTCAGCAATCAGCAAGTGGTAGCCCAGATAGACGTACGTTTTGCCGCGGCGCGTCTGTCCCGCTCTTACCAGGGGTGCCGTCCACAACTGGTGGCCTCGGCGCTGATCGAACTGCGCCAGGTGCGTCATCCGTTACTGATGATCCGCGCCGGGCAGTTCGACCTTAACGCAGCGGTGCCGATTGATCTGTTGATTCCGGAAGATGCCCAGGTTCTGGTGGTCAGCGGACCCAATACCGGCGGCAAGTCAGTTGCCTTAAAGACGCTGGGGCTGATGCTGTTGATGTTGCGGGCCGGGCTGCACCTGCCCTGTCGTCGTGACAGCCGTATCCACCTGTTTCAGCGCCTGTTTGTCGATATTGGCGATGAACAGAGTATTGCCGACAGTTTATCGACCTTTTCCGGTCATCTGTTGCGGATCCGCACGATCCTTGAAGAGGCCGATGCCGATACTCTGGTGCTGCTTGATGAAGCGGGGAGTGGCACCGACCCGGCTGAAGGGGCGGCACTGATCCAGGCGGTCATCGAATCCCTGTGTCGTAAAGGAGCAACGATTCTGCTGACTACCCATTTGGGGCAGCTCAAGCAGTTTGCCCATGTCAGCGCCGGGATGACCAACGCGTCGGTGGAGTTTGATGCTGATACGCTGGAGCCGACCTATGGTCTGCACTATGGTGTCCCCGGTGTCAGCAGCGCCCTGGCAACGGCACGCCGCCTCGGTCTGCCGCTGCAATTGATTGAGCGGGCCCAGGGGTTTCTGGGCAATCAGCATGATCAGAACCAGATTCTGATTGAGTTGGCACGTCAGCGCCAGGAATTAAACCGCGAACTGGCCACGGCGCGACAGTTGACCGTGGAAGCAGCGGCATCACAGCAGTTGCGTAAGCGCCAACTGCAGGAACTCAAAGACAGTAAAAGCACGGTGCTGGCACGCGCCAGTCGCCAGGCTGAAGAATTGATCGGCGCCACGGAAGAGCGCTTGAAGCAGCTGCGCCGGCGCCGAGCGGAAACGGCCTCGCCGCTTCAGGCGGCCGCTGAACGGCAAGAATTGACCGCTGTGCGCCAGCACCTGGCCGCCTTTACGCCGCGAGCGCGGCAAAACACTGCGCTCCCTCAGGGTCTGGAGGTAGGCGAGCTGGTTCGCATCGTTCCCCTCGGCGCAGAAGCACAGGTCAAGCGGATCACGGGTCAGCAGGTCGATCTGCAGGTCGGTGGGAAAAGAATGCGCCAGCCGTTGACGGCGCTGGAGCAGTTCTCCCCGCGGCGCTTTGCGGCGCGGCGCGCGGTCTCCAGTGCGCTGGTGCGTGCGGCCACAACAGAACAGCTGACACCCCGGTTAACATTGATCGGTGAGCGGGTTGAAGACGCCCTGGGGTTACTGGACCGCTATCTGAATGATGCCCTGCTGGCCCATCTGCAGCAGGTGGAGATTGTCCATGGTGCCGGTAGCGGTGTTCTGCGCCGGGCGCTGCGTGACTATCTGACGACGATGCCGGCGGTGACGGCATTTTATGCGGCGCCGCAGGAACAGGGTGGTGACAATGTGACGGTGGTTGAGTTGGGAGGACGATGAGCGGTCAGATTGGCGACGATAAAATTGAGCAGGTTCGTGATCGCACCGATATCGTCGAGCTGGTCTCGCAGTATGTTGATCTTAAAACGTCCGGTCGCAACCGCCTCGGTCTATGTCCGTTTCACGCTGAGAAATCACCCTCCTTCAGCGTGAATGCCGAGCGTCAGTTTTATCACTGTTTTGGCTGTGGTGCCGGCGGTGATGTGTTCAGTTTCCTCATGCACAGTGAGGGCTTGAGTTTCCCTGATGCGGTACGGCGGCTGGCGGGGCAGGCCGGCATCGATCTTGAAGAGCGCCCCTTGACGCCGCCGGAACGGGCGCAAGTCGAAGAGCGCGAGCGATTGTATCGGATCAACGCTCTGGCGGCCGATTATTTTCATGCCAACCTGATGGAGCATCCGCAGGCGGTGATTGCGCGCGACTACATGAAAAAGCGCGGTTACGGTCAAAAGGCCGCAGGAGAATATCGCATCGGCTATGCTCTCGCTGGCTGGGGCGGGTTGAAGGGCCATCTCGAGCGCCATCAGGTAGCAACAGCAGATGCACGCCTGCTGGGGCTGTTGCGCGAAGGCACCTCAGGCCGCAGCGATTACGACATGTTCCGCTCCCGCTTGATGTTCCCGATCCTCGATCTGGCCGGGCGCGTTGTGGCCTTTGGTGGCCGTGTGCTTGATGACGGCAAGCCGAAATACATCAATTCGCCGGAGTCACCGATTTACCACAAGGGTGGGGTGCTGTTTGGGCTTTATCAGGCACGTCAGGCCATGCGTGTCAGTGGTGACGTGCTGGTGGTTGAGGGATATTTTGATCAGCTGGCACTACATCGTGCCGGTTTTGCCCAGTCGGTAGCCACTTGCGGTACCGCCCTGACCACAGATCATGTGCAACAATTGAAGCGTTATGCTCAGCGCGTGGTGCTGGTCTTTGATCAGGACAGCGCCGGCAAGCAGGCAACCTTCAAGGCGATGACGACCTTACAGCAGGAAGGGGTGGCCGCTGCCGCCATTTCCCTGCCGTCAGGGGATGATCCCGATTCGTTTTTGCAGCGGCAAGGGGCTGAGGCGTTTCAGGCGTGTCTTGAGGCCGCCCGTCCGGTGATGGAACTCTATATGGAGGAGACCCTCAAGGGGGCCGGCTACGGAGTGGAGCTGAAAGTTCGGGCGGTAGAGCAAATACTCGAAAAAATCGCCGCCTTAAAGAGCGAGCTGGAGCAGGATCTGTATCTTAAGGAGCTGGCGCAGCGCAGCGGTATTGAGGTTGCGCGGCTGCAGAAAAAGCTCACCACGATGGCACGTCAGCAGGAGCGTGGCCGGGCAAGGATTCAGGGTTCAGCGCCATCGGTGCCGCCACCGCATCCGCCGGGCGAACCCGCTGCGCAACCGGCTTCCGGCAGGGCGCAACGGCCATCTGCAGATACGCGCAGCGCCGTCAGTCGCACCGAGCGGACCCTGTTGCGGTTATTGCTGCAGAGTTCTGAGGTGCGTACCGAATTTGCAGAGCGCGGCGGCGTCAGCCTGATCCACCATCCTGATGTCGCTGCGGTGATGGGTGAAATCCTCAAGCAAGGGACAGCGACGGGGTGTGACAGCGAATCCCTGTTGCCGGGTCTAACAGCGCTTCAGCGCGACATTCTGGTCCAGGCGCGCGGTTGCGATCCGGAGGAATTTGCTGAAAACCTGCAACAGATGGCAACAGATTGTTTGCGCGCCCTGGAGAAACAGTCATTAAAACGACGATCAGACCAGCTTTGGCAGGAGTTAATCCCGGCCGCCGAAGAGCGTGGCGATCTGGAGTCTGCTGACCGCCACCGGACGGAGCTCTCGCGCTTGCAGGCACAGATCAAGGGGCGGCCAGGTTGATGAAAATAATAAAAAAAACAGGGCAGTGTTTCAATTTTGATAAAAACGGTTAAACTCAACAGTAGCGGTCAATATTTTTCTGCGCATGTAGCGACGTATGGAGATTTAGTTCTGATGGCGAAAAAAACCAATCCCGAAGAAGTACAGCAGCTCATAGATATGGGTAAGGAAAAGGGTTTTCTTACCTATGATGAAGTCAACGATATGCTTCCGGCCAGCATGGTATCGTCGGAACAGTTGGAAGATGTGATGAGCATGTTTGGTGAGATGGATATTGAGATTGTCGACAATGACAGCAAGATTTCCAGTTCCAAAGACGTGGATCTCGATGAGGACGAAGACGAGGGTGATGTTGAGCTTGAAGCCGGAACCCTCGGCAAAACCAGTGACCCGGTACGCATGTACCTGCGTGAAATGGGGCAGGTAGCGCTGCTGACGCGGGAAGGGGAAGTTGAGATTGCCAAGCGGATTGAAGAAGGTGATGCGCTGGTAGCCAAGGTCATTATGCGGACTCCGGTCGCTGCCCGAGATATGATGATGCTGCTGGGAAAACTGGAAAAAGGACAGGTCGGAGTGTCCGAGATTACCCGCGAGTACGATGAGGAAGAAGGCGGCGAAGCCGAAGGACGGCAGCGTCAGCGCTTGCTGGAATTGCATGAGAAGTTGCTGCCGTTGGAACGGCAGATCAATGAGATTGATCAGGCGTTGCAGCAGGAAACCGCCGTTCGTAAGGTCAAAAAGCTCAAGAAGGACGAAGCTGAGGCGCGCGAAAAAATGACCGAGTTGCTGCGTGAAGTTCGTCTTAAGGATTTTCAGGTTGCCAAGATTGTTGACCGCCTTAAAGAGATGGGCACCCAGGTAAAAAAAGGACAGGCGGAAATCAGCGCTTGTGAGCAGATGATGACGCGCCCGCGCGCCGAAATAACCAGTTACCTGACCCGCATGCGCCAGAGTGACGAGGATGCCCATGCGGTGGCAGAGGAGCTGCAGGTCGCCGGCGATGTGTTGCTGGCGGTGGAAAAACGCCTCGCCGCTGCCGAGCGCAAATTCAAACGGGTGCGCGCCGAATCGGGCTTTGAACCGGAAGAGTTGCAGGAATATCTCAAAGAAGTTTACAAGGGGGAATGGATTGCCAAAAAAGCCAAGACGGAGCTGATTGAGGCCAATCTGCGGCTGGTAGTGTCCATTGCCAAGAAATATACCAACCGTGGGCTGCAGTTCCTTGACCTGATTCAGGAAGGCAATATCGGCCTGATGAAGGCGGTTGACAAGTTTGAGTACCGCCGCGGTTACAAGTTTTCAACCTACGCCACCTGGTGGATTCGTCAGGCGATCACCCGTGCCATTGCCGATCAGGCACGCACCATTCGTATTCCGGTGCACATGATTGAGACCATTAACAAGCTGATTCGTACCACCCGGCAGCTGGTTCAGGAGTGTGGGCGCGAGCCGACGCCGGAAGAAATTGCCGAGCGTATGGATTTGCCCCTCGACAAGGTCCGCCGGGTGTTGAAGATCGCCAAGGAGCCGATCAGTCTTGAAACCCCGATTGGCGAAGAGGAAGATTCCTCCCTTGGTGACTTTATCGAGGATAAAGGGGTTATTTCCCCCCTTGAGGCGGTGATCAGGGGAAATCTGAGCGATCAGACTTCGCGGGTGCTGGCATCCCTGACGCCGCGCGAAGAAAAAGTCCTGCGCATGCGCTTTGGTATAGGAGAAAAGTCAGATCATACCCTGGAGGAGGTCGGCCAGGATTTTAACGTGACGCGTGAGCGGATTCGCCAGATTGAAGCCAAGGCGCTGCGTAAATTGCGCCATCCGAGTCGCTCCAAGCGTTTGCGGGGTTTTTCCGCCGTCGATTAAGAGATGTCGCGGGTGCAAACACCAACACCCTTTGGTGTTTGCACCCGGGGAAGAAGTTTTTAAAAAAGCTTGACAGCTGATTGAATGTTTTTTATTGTTTCCTCTTGCGCAAGCTTAAAAAGCGGGCCTATAGCTCAGTTGGTTAGAGCCGCCGGCTCATAACCGGCTGGTCCCAGGTTCGAGTCCTGGTGGGCCCACCACTTTTTTTGATCGTCGTTCTGCAGCTTAGCCGTTTGTTTTTTTAAATAAAAAAGGCCATACATATTCATGCGCGAACAGCAGCTATACGACCCAACCTCCCGATTCGGCAATGGTGAGGTCGCTTGATGAGATCAGCCCAGTACAACATGTCGGAACGAGAAACCAGAATTCCAAACGAGAGTGCACCGGTGAACCGGTGCACTCTTTCTTTTTGCCCGGCAAGGGGTTCGGGAAGTGACAATGGCTGAGAAAAATACCGCCCGCGTAGCCGATATTGTCGGCCTGGTTCATCGGATTGCGCCGCCACATCTGGCCGAGGTCTGGGACAATGTCGGTCTGCAGGTTGGTGACTCCAGGGCGTCCGTGCGACGTATTCTGGTGTGTCTTGATGTTGAACGGAGCGCTATCGATGAAGCCGCTCGTCTCGGCGCTGACGTGATTGTCTGCCACCATCCGCTGATTTTCCACCCCCTCAAACGCCTGACCCCCAGTGACCCGACCGGAGATATTATTTACCGGGCGATTCAACAGAACATTGCCATTGTCGCTGCTCATACCAATCTTGACCGTGCCGTTGATGGCCTCAATGACTGGCTGGCAGCGCAGCTTGGTCTGAATACTGTTGCCCCCCTGGAACGCCCACGCAGCGATGGTTATTACAAGCTTGTTGTCTACGTTCCCAGCGGCCATGAACATGCCGTGATGGAGGCCATGTTCGCTGCCGGGGCCGGACATATCGGCGCTTATGACCGCTGTTCGTTCCGCACCAGCGGTACCGGCACCTTTCGCGGCGGTAGCGACACCGATCCCTTCATCGGCACACCCGGAGTCCATGAAGAGGCCGCAGAGTTGCGTCTTGAATCGATTATTCCGATCCACCTGCATGAACGCATCATTACCCGCATGATCAAGGCTCACCCTTACGAAGAGGTTGCCTATGATCTGATTCCGCTGGCCAATCCGGTCATTGGGCCCGGTCTCGGGCGCATCGGTGTTCTTGCTGAAAAGCTGACCCTTGATGCCTTTGCCCGCCAGGTCAAAACAGCCCTTGATGTCACAGCGGTACGCCTGGTTGGTAACGCCGACCAGCTGATCGGCAAGGTTGCCGTTTGCGGTGGCGGCGGTATGGTTACCTATGCGGAGGCCTTGCGCCTGGGTGCCGACTGCCTGGTCAGCGGTGACATCAAATTTCATGATGCCCAGCGGGCGCGCAGCGATGGCATGGCGTTAATCGATGCCGGTCATTTTGGTACGGAAAAAATTATGCCGGCAAAAATGGCAGAGCGCCTGACTTCCCTGATGGCGGAAGAGCGCTATGGCCTTGAGATAATCGTTATGACCAAAGAACAGGATCCGTTTGTCACCATCACCTGATGCGCAATACACAATAATGGAGGTACCGCGTGCAAGAAAAGATGAACCTGCTCAGGGATTTGCAGGAAATCGATCAGGAAATCAGCACTATTGAAGCGACCCGCAACAGCTATGAAGCAGAACTGAGTACCTTTGCAGCGCAGGCTGCAGAGGTGCAATCGATGCTCGATCAACTGAATGTCGAGATTGATCAGCTGCGCCGCGATGAGGCGCAGATTGAGCAGGAACTGCACAAGCAACGCGACAATGTCACCCGGGTTGAGGCGCGTTTACCCGGCATTCAGACCCAGAAGGAGTATGTGGCTGTCCTCAAAGAGATTGACGTGGCCAAAAAGGGGAACAAGGAGCTTGAGGAAAAACTGCAGGAAAAACGTAAGGAGATTGCCATCCTCGTCGAGGACCAGCAGGAAAAGCAGGCCGGCCTGGATGCGATCAGCGGAAATGCCAAAGCGCGTGGCAGTGAGCTTGATCAGTTGTTGAGGGACTCGGGCAGCCAGCTCGATGAACATACCCGTAACCGGGAAAAAGTGGCAGGAGAAGTTCCCAAAAGTTTGCTGCGCAAATATCAGGGACTGTTCAAGCGCCGTAATGGTATGGCCCTGGCTGTTGCCAGAAACGGTGCATGCCTGGGTTGTAATATGCAGTTACCGCCCCAGTTGTTCAATCGGCTACTGCAGGGAGCCGACCTGCAGAGCTGCCCCCACTGTAATCGCATTCTTTATGTTGAGACAGAGGTGTGATTTTTCGGCTGGAGAAGGACAGATGATCGCCGCCCGCCCTGGTTCGCCGGGGCGGGGGGAGGAAAGTCCGGGCTCCACAGGACGGGATGGTTCCTAACGGGAACCGGGGGTGACCCCAGGGAAAGTGCCACAGAGAGGAGACCGCCCGCAGTTTTTTTTCGGCGGGTAAGGGTGAAAGGGTGAGGTAAGAGCTCACCAGTTCCGGCGGCGACGGCGGAAGCTAGGTAAACCCCATCCGGAGCAAGGCCTAATAGGGGAACGTTTGAGGGTGGTCCGCCCGAAGTTCCCGGGTTGGCCGCTTGAGGTTGTCGGCAACGGCAATCCTAGATGAATGATCATCACCCTGTTTTGCGGGTAACTGCGCAGGGAACAGAACCCGGCTTACGGCCTTCTCCAGCCACCATCACTGCAGCGGTAGTATGAATTAAGATCATGCTGCCGCTTTTTCTTTTAAGGTTGCCGATGCAGCATCACCGCCACCAGCTGTGGGAGCAGATTGTCGCCGAGGTTCAGGATTATTATCTGTGATATAATCGAAAACGCCTTGGCGCCCCAGCAGTTGAACAAATTTTAACGGGTCGAAGGGGCGTTGCGTCAACTGTCTCTGGCGGTAGCCCAGCGCTATTCAGGAGCGGCCATGACCGGCCTGCTGTTGCAGTATCAACGCCGGCAGGGACGATCCGTGTTTCAATTAAAAGCCGGCGCAGATGCCGAGGGAAATAGACCATGTTCTTGAGTTTTGATCGTAATAACGGGGACATTGATGAATATATCGATCTGATGATGAGTAAGGCCGAGGTGCATCACCCCCGCTTGATCCGTGAGATGATCCTGACCGCCCTCAAGTCCGGTCAGGAAAACAACTATATGGCGGACCAGAAACTGATGCGCACCACCATGAAGGAGATGCGCTATACCAACAAGATCTTTGCCCCCTATCGCCACCGTAAAAAGGTGACGGTATTCGGTAGCGCCAGAACAACTCCGGACGAACCTATCTATCAGACCTGTGTTCAGTTCTGCCGCCAGCTGGTTGAGCACAACTATATGGTTATCACTGGTGGCGGACCCGGCATCATGCTGGCAGGAAATGAAGGTGCCGGTGCAGAGAACTCCTTCGCCGTCAATATTCATCTGCCCTTTGAGCAGGAAACCAATCCGGTGATGAGTGAAGATGATAAAGTCATCACCTACCGCTACTTTTTCAATCGTAAAGTGGCCTTTTTAAAAGAGGCCCACGCCGTCGCCCTGTTTCCCGGTGGTTTTGGTACCCTGGATGAGTCAATGGAAATTATGACCTTGATGCAGACCGGGAAGAATCCCCCCATACCCCTGGTACTGATTGATGATGAGGGTGGCTATTGGGATGACTGGTTCAAGTTTTTGCGCGACAGTCTGTTCAAACGTGGCCTGATTTCCGGTCAGGATTTTGGTTTGTTTACCATTACCCGTGATTATCGTGAGGCAATTCAGGTCATTGACGAGTTTTATCGTAACTACCATTCCATGCGTTATGTCGGTAAAAAACTGGTTGTCCGCTTGAATAAGCAACTCAGCCAGGAGCAGTGTGATACTCTGATCAGTGAGTTTAGCGAAATTCTTGCACCGGATGGAGCGATGATCCTCACCGAGGCCCTGCCCGAAGAACACGACCAGCCCGATCTGCACAAGTTGCCGCGCTTGATCATTGACTTTAATCAGCGCAGTTTCGGCCTGCTCAGTGCGTTGATCCGTCGCATAAACGTTTTCTAAAAGTACATCGACATGACTATTGAACACACCGGCATTCCCATCAGTCCCACGCGCGTTGACATCGGTCGCCATGATCTTAAGCGCATGCACAATTTGGCTCGCACCCTGTTTCGCTTGAGCCGACGTGATTCCTATCGCCAGAAAATTTACCCTGAAGTGCCTGAGATTGCCCGTTTTGACCCCGGCCATGCCGCCCTGATGATGGGGTACGACTTTCATCTGGGACCGGACGGGCCGCGACTGATCGAGGTTAACACCAATGCCGGCGGTGCTTTTGTCGCCTGGAAAAGCCAGATGCGCGATTTGCAGGGGGGTGACGGCATCCCCCTGTCAGAGCGCTTTCAGCAGCGGTTGCTGTTCAGTTTCAAGCGTGAATGGCAGGATTTTTCCAGATCGCCGCGAGCCCTTACGTGTCTGGTCATTGTCGATGAAGACCCCCCGAACCAACCCCTGTATCCGGAAATGGTCAGCTGTCGTGACTGGCTGGTCAGTCACGGCGTCGACGCGCGTATTGCCGATCCTGGCGAACTGCAGACCGGGGCCGATGGTGTTTATCATCAGGGGCACAAGGTTGACCTGATCTACAACCGTCACTGTGATTTTTATCTCGAAGAAGAAGCGTTGGCCACTTTGCGCAGCGCCTACCTGGCCGGCAGCGTCTGTCTGTCACCCAACCCCTTTGCCTATGGCCTGCTGGCGGACAAGCGGCGGATGATCCTCTGGTCGGATGAAGTAGTGCTCCGCCAACTTGGCCTGTCAGCGGCAAAGACGCGGCTGCTGGTCGAGATGGTCCCTTTAAGTCGTCTGATGTGTGATATGGATGCGGCTCAATTGTGGGATGAACGTAAGGAGTTGATTTTCAAACCGGTGAACAAGTTTGGCGGTCGTGGCGTGCTGATGGGTAAAAGCATTACCCGCAAGCGCTTTGCTGAACTGGAACCCGATTCAACCCTGGTGCAGCAAATCGTACCGCCATCCCAGGTGACGAGTCAGGAAGGCGAATCGTTCAAAGTCGACCTGCGCCTCTTTGTTTACCGCGATCATCTGCTTGGAGTCGGCGCCCGCTTGTACCAGGGCCAGCTCACCAATCTGCGCACACCGGGCGGTGGATTTGCTCCGGTGCGGATTGTGTGACAGGAAGTTGTTGCGGAGAAAATCATGTGCCAATTGCTTGGAATGAACTGCAATGTGCCGACGGACATCTGTTTTTCGTTTGCCGGTTTCAGAAAAAGAGGCGGACTGACAGATATCCACAAAGACGGCTGGGGGATTGGTTTTTTTGAGGGGAAGGGCACCCGCCTTTTTCTTGATCCTGAGCCGTCGGCGCAATCGGTACTGGCCGATCTGGTGCGCAGTTACCCTATTCGTTCACTGAATGTTATTGCGCATATCAGAAAAGCGACGGCTGGTGATGTTTCTCTGGAAAATACTCACCCTTTTATGCGGGAACTCTGGGGGAAAAACTGGCTGTTCGCCCATAACGGCCATCTGCCTGATTTTTGGCCTGAACTTGAAGGCATCATGACGCCGGTGGGAAACACCGACAGCGAATGGGTTTTCTGCTGGTTGCTGGAACGTCTGCGCGATCGTTTCGGCATCGCCCCACCATCGCGGCAGGATCTGTTTGATGCCCTGGAGACGTTGATTCTTACCTTTGCCGGGAAGGGGATCAGCAATTTTCTGCTGTCCAACGGCGATGTCCTTATTGCCCACTGTTCAACCCACCTGAGCTATATCGTGCGGCAGGCACCCTTTGGTGAAGCCCATTTATCCGACGAGGACATGTCCGTTGACTTCCGGCAACTGACGACGCCTGACGACCGGGTCGCCGTGATCACGTCAATGCCGTTAACCGACAACGAAGCCTGGGTCGATATGCGTCCCGGCACCCTGTGGATGTTCCATGATGGCGAGGTCTGCGCCCAGCGTGACACGCTTCCGAGTCCGTTCAAATCGATGGCAGAGATGAACGCCTATCAAGGGTGATGGCGTCGCAAAAACTCGCCAACTGCGGTGTTGCTGCCATCGTTTCGCTGCTTCGACGTACGTAAGTACGCCTCATTGCTCAACAATGGCGCGCCTTGCATTTGGCGCTTTTTGCTTAGCCATTGAACCTGATGCTTTTTGCGAAAGCATCAAGGGTGGGCACAGGGTAATTATCCCCCTGCTTTTTTTACTTTCCAGCCCCGTTGCTGCAACAGCTCGAGCAGCAGGTCGCGCTGATCGCCCTGGATTTCTATCAAGCCATCCTTGACGGTACCACCGGTGCCGCAGCGTTGTTTCAACTCTTTGGCCAGTTCCTTGAGTTGTTGAGATTCCAGATCCAGGCCGCTGATCAGGATGACGCCCTTGCCCTTACGCCCTTTGGTTTCACGCTGGATGCGGACGACACCATCACCTTTGATATTTATGGCTGTTTTGCGGCAACGACAATTTTTAAGCGGCTGGGCACAAGTGAGACAAAGCCTGCCGAGCTGATCGGAATAAACCGGTCTGCTGTTGTTCATGGCAATGAAAACCTCATCATGACAGATGGCGCTTGAACTGACAGTGGGCACAGATCAGCACCAGCTGATAGAGTCCGTTATCCGGATCGCGGGTGGTTGCTGTGGTCATATGGTGGCGGCAGCAAAGGGTGTAGCATTCGCTGCAGGTGACGCCGTCGTTAGCGGTCGAGGTGCGTTCACAGATATGGCACAGCCAGGGGGATTGTTCTTCCGACATGTTAGGTTCTTTGCACTAAAAGTAACTATTCTCCACAGAATTCCTTGACCTTGTCGGCCAGCAGACGGCTCTGCTTGAGTGCCAGATCCAGCTCGACATCGGTCGGTGCGCCTTTCCATTCAATCGGCTCGATGAATTCCCACTTGAGTTTTTCAGTCAGATGATCCAGTTCGCGCTGGGCACCGCCGGACCAACCGGCCGAGCCGAAACGCAATACCTTTTTGTTCCAGATTTTTTTGCGCCGGAACATATCCAGCACCCAGGCCATGGGCGGGAACATCTCATATTCGTAGGTCGGCATGCCGAGGATGATGCCGGAGGAGCGCCAGGCCGATGCCAGGATCAGACCGACATGATCGTCCGGCACGCGATGGACATGCACCGGCAGTCCGGCACTGCGCACCCCCTGAACGATGTTATTGACCAGTTTTTCGGTGTTGCCGTACATGCTCGACCAGATGACTGTCACTTCAGCTTCGGCAGGACCATTCAGGTAGCCGGCAAAACGTGTATAGGAATCAATGATCGCCTGCGGATTTTCGCGCCAGATAATGCCGTGGGATGGGGCAATCACCTTGATGTCAAGGGCATTCAAGCGCTGGATTCCCTTGCTGACAAAGGTTGAAAAGCTGGAGACGATATTGGCGTAGTAGCGTAACGCTTCGTTGATGAAGAAGTCGTGTTGTGAGGTAGAAAGCTGGTCATCGAAATAGACATTATTCAGCGTGCCGTAGGAGCCGAAGGCGTCGCAGGCAAAGAGGGTACCGCTGCTGCTTTCATAGGTCATCATGGTTTCCGGCCAGTGGATATTGGGGGTTTCGTAGAAGGTCAGCACCTTCCCCCGGCCGAGATCAAGGGTGTCGCCATCCTTGATCACTTCGACATTGTCCTCGATACCACAAAAATCCTTGAGCAGTTGTTTGGCCTTGCCGGTCAAAAAGATTTTCATGTTGGGGTTGCGGGCGTGAAAAACCGGTAACCAGCTGGTATGGTCAGGTTCCATGTGATTGAGAATCAGATAGTCGATATCCCTGGCGTTGATGCCGATGGAGGCCATTTCCGCATCAAAATCAGCCGGCTTGTCACCGACATCTTCAAGCAGATCGATCAGGGCGGTTTTTTCTCCCTGGACAATATATGAATTAATGGAGATGCCGTTGGGCATCGGCCACATCCCTTCAAACAGCTTGTAGCTTTCGAGGTTGACCGGCAGACAGTAAATTCCTTCGGTAATTTTGACAGCTTTCATTTCTCACCTTTGCGGCTATGGATTGGTTAGGTTGATTAAAAAAAAAGAGCGCGGAACCTCATCACCCACCGTGCGCTCCGCTCACCTATGGACACAGAGAAGCCAGCGAGCGCCTGAATTTTTCAGTGGCTCAATGGCGCTGTTTTATCAGCTCGAATCAGTCCCTTGAGTGCAGGAAAAACGGCGGTTTGTTCTGTTTATATTTACCCAAAATGGTCACCCATTGCAAGTTTTTCAGGGTGGTATTCGGCGTCTTTCGGGGCACAGGGGCGTTCGGTTCTATGGGAAATCGATGGTTTTTTCTAATAAACCAGGGTATCTGTTGAGCACCGGGTCGGGGGTCCGCTGGCAACGATGGAACCGAATAGCACCGCATGCCGAGCGCCGCCGGCTTGTCATCGAGAAAACTTTAAGCTGATCAGAAGTTATAAACCAGGAAGGTGGTTGTTGAAGTGATAATTTTTTTGCTTCAGATGTCATTTTATGGTTTATTAAATTTTTATTATCTAGTATAAGAATAATAGCTTCTTATTTTTCTAAACTAATGAGAGTTTTTTGCGCGGCAACTGTGCGCCAAGGTTTATCTGACTACCTCCTGTTTATGGGGGAGGGGGTCCTGGAAAAACAGCTTATTGCGGGAGTAAAGACATGGCGACAATGAAACAGGGCTTGAGGATTCGCACCAAGCTGATGATGATGGTTCTGTTACTGGTATTTATCTCTATCTTTATCGGTGGTGTTGCCTTTTACGGTGTTCAGCAGACCCTTGTGCAGTTCAGCAATCAGATTACCGATGAGATCTCTTTGATCCATTCCGCTGACACCACGACGGCCAAAGCCAGACGCTATGAAAAGGAATTTTTTCTGTTTTCCAGTATTCCTAAAAGCGCAGAGGTGGAAACCCGGCAGGTCTCATATCTCAAGCAGATGTACGCCACCTACGATGAGTTGACATCGATCTTCAAAAAATTGGGCAACAGCGGTCTGGATATGGTCGTTGATCAAGAAAGTCTGGCCGGTCGGGCAACGGCATATGAGCTTATCGCGGCACTAAAGAATGACCTTGCCATCGTGCGAGTGACTGCCGAGCCGCTGGCAGCGCAGTTGCTGGCAGGAAAACCTTTCTATGATGCTGCTGAGGAATATACCCCTTACCGGGATGCAGTACGCAACCTTGAAAGCAGAATCAAAGATACGATCAGCTTGCTGGAAGGGATGCTTACCGAACAGAAGGCTGCCTCCGCAGCCTATCAACAAACCTTATTCCATACGCTCCTGTTTCTTGGTGGCGGCATGATTTTGGTTGGTATTTTCTTTGGATTGTTCATGTCCAATGGAATCACCAGGCCGTTGCGACATCTGATGCAGGGGATTACCGCTATCGGTAAGGGTGAGATCGTTGAGGTTGAAATTACCACCAACGATGAATTGGCTGAAATTGCCCAGGTCTTCAATGAAACGACTAACCGGATCAGAGGCTATATCAAAACCGATGAACAGCGACTGGCGACCGAAGCCAACGTCATCAACTTTCTGGAAGTCGTCAGTGAAGCGGCCGATGGCGATTTTACCTTGCGCGCACCGGTTACCGAAGACGCTTTCGGCTCGATTGCCGACGCCTACAATGTCATGGTTGAGAGCCTGGCGGAATTATTGACAGAGACAACCGGCAAGGCTTCTGAAGTGGGTGATGAGTCGCGCCATCTGCTGGACATTTTCAACAAGATGAAAGAGGGGAGTAGCAATCAGTTGCATTATGTAGCAGAAGCTATTGAATCCGCTGACGAAACAATCAGCTCGGCAAACCAGATTGCTGAAAAAACCGATCTGGCTCGGCAATCAGCCAACCAGGTCGAGTCGGCGACCAGTCTTGGTAACGAGCGGGTCAATCTGAATATCGAAGGGATGCAGCTGATCCGGGTGACGGTCCAGGTCATCAATAAAAAGATGAAATCTCTTGCTGAGCGACTGCAGGAAATCGGCACGATTTCGCAGTTGATCTCTGATGTCGCGACCCGCACCACCATCCTTGCCATGAATGCATCGATTGAGGCTTCACGTGCCGGCGAGCAGGGGCGCGGGTTTCTGGTGATTTCCGATGAAATAAAGCGCCTGGCTGACGAAGCGTCCGGCGCAACACGTCAGATTGGCGGTATCATCAAGGCCATCCAGTCCGAGGCCAACGATGTGACGGCAGCGCTGGAAGATGAAACCAGCACCGTTGAGGATCAGGCTCGGCTGATGATGGAAACGGGTGAGGCCCTTGCTGCTATTAAAAAAGCTACAGACCAGTCAAAGCAGATCGTTACCCAGATTACCAGTCTCTCTCAAGAGCAGTTGGCGGTTTCCGAGAAGATGGTTAACTCCATTCGCAAGATGGCAGATATCACCGACGGCAATACCGGTCTGATCAATGAATCTGCCTTGATCACTGAAGGGCTCAGTGGTGTCTCGAAAGGATTGCTGACATCCTTAACCCGCTTCCGCCTGGGAACCCAAGCCGACAATGATACTCCCGTGCTGCAACTGAAAGCTTCGAACGACTGATCAGTTGCAGCAGGACAGCAGACCAGGAAGGCCGCAACACCCAGA
>NZ_JCBCBS010000001.1:0-1331 GCF_059864205.1 Pelovirga sp. | reverse complement strand
CCAACGGGAAACAATCGCGTCCCTTGACATAGGATCCAAAGATCCGGTGCTGAATAGATTCATTAAAATAATGAATTAAGATCGTTGATTGACGCAAGAAAGGTGTACATGATAATTTGTACAATTAGTAGAGATCATACAGGAGGTTAACATGAGGTCTTTGTCGGTATCATCAGCGCGTAGTCAGTTGCCATCTTTACTCGATGATGTTTTTGTAAATCATGAAACCATCATTATCAGTCGTAAAGGAAAGCCTGTTGCGCAACTGACACCTATTCCGCCCGATACCTTTCCGGATAAAAATAAGCGCTTTCCATTGCGAACTGTTACCATCTCCATCGCTGACGATTTTGATGAGCCTGCTCCAGAATTGTGGGATGCGTTAGAATCATGATTGTGCTTGATACACATGTCTGGCTGTGGTGGTTGCATGATCCTGATAAATTATCTCCAGCTGCTGTTAAATTCATCGAGCAAGAGCAGGAAACAGGAGCTCTGATTCTCTCTTCTATCTCTGTTTGGGAGGTGGCAGTTAAGGTTCAATCGGGGAAACTTGTTATCCCTATGGATATATCGCAGTGGTATGAATTGGCAAGAAGTTATCCGGCAACAGTGATTGAACCCCTTTCTCCCATTGACGCCATCGCCGGCACTCAACTTCCTGGTGATTTTCATAAAGACCCAGCGGATAGAATGATTATCTCTCTCGCTCGGCGATTGGCTGTACCGCTTATTACCTGTGATCGAAAAATCCTTGAGTATAAACATGTCGTGACTGTTTGGTGAAAAGAAGCCTGAGGAGTCAGGTGTTTACCGTTTGCTCTTTTAGTAGAAGCTGAAGGAAGAGGTTAAAGAAATATGGATTGCCGTTCTCTGTCAGTGATCCGCTCCGCGAAGAGGGCAACGTCGATACCTGGAAACTACGGATGCTGACACGACCTGATCGTAAGCATGTGCCGGCTTAAGGCATCAATATTGATATTTGTGCGCTGCCGAGCTACGATCGGCGCCCGGTAATGCTGCGCAAGCACTATGGGGTCGATCTGGGGACCTCGGGCCTGATTATCCAGGCACAGAGGTCAATACCAAAGACCGCATATTAACGCCGCCACGGCGTAAAATAACCGTTTCCGGATGGAAACTAATTAGTTCCCGAATCTCATCACCGATTCATTCCGCGTTTTTCAAATTTCCGGGGGGTGTAGTTCATGGAAATATTTATTCAACGTTATCAGCGATACCGCCTTGTCATCACCTTTGTGCTGACGGCTTTGATTATTATGGCGTCTTTATTGCTCGCCTATGCTGTTCGTTTTGATTTGACCATCCCC
>NZ_JCBCBS010000210.1:0-2438 GCF_059864205.1 Pelovirga sp. | reverse complement strand
TCCTCCAGGGTGGAGTAGCGAAATTCGTGTCCTACCAGCCCGGTCAGGGCGGCTGGCTCCTGGATCTGAACATATCCCAGAGCTTGTCGTTTGCCGGTCATATGGCAGCGAGCGTCAAAAATTCCGGTCATGGGGTGGTGTCGGCCTTCACCGTCAACAATGCCTTTTGTCAGCAGCATCATGCCGCCGCATTCCGCCAGCAGGGGACGTCCGGCGGCGCTGTGGCGGCGCAACCACTGGTGCAGCTCCTGGCGGGTGGAGAGGGTTTCTGCATACAGTTCGGGGTAGCCGCCGCCGATGTAGATAAAGTCTGCATCGGGCACGGTTTCCCCGGCCAATGGCGAGAAGGACTGCAGGGCAAACCCCCGACGTTCAATCTCTCGCAGGTTGGCTTCGTAGTAAAAGCTGAAGGCCTGGTCACGCGCTACGGCACAGATGCGTGACCTTTCCGGCATGGTTTCTTCGCTCCAGGTTGCCGGGGGGATGGCCAGGTCGATGGCAGCCAGCGCCGTCAGGTCGATATGTTGCTCTACCAGGTCAGCGCAGGTTTCATAGTAGCTTTCATCCATTTCGGCCGACGTGGCGATCCCCAGGTGCCGGGTGGGTGCCAGGGGCTGTGCCTGACGCGGCACACAGCCAAGTAGCGGGATGTCGGTATGCTGCTCCAGCGCGCTGCGGATCAGGCGCTCGTGGTTGTTTGATGCCAGCTGATTGATGATGACTCCCACCAGAGGCGTGGATCGGCAGAGGCTCTGTAACCCTCGCAGCAGAGCGACGATGGTGTAGGAACAGGAGGCAGCGTTCAGTACTGCCACCACGGGTAGCCCCAGTTGCACGGCCACGTCATAGGAGCTGCCACCAAAACGGCGTGGTTCAATGCCGTCAAAAAGGCCCATCACTCCTTCCACCAGAGCCATGTCACAACCTTGGCAGCCCCGGGCGAAGATCTGACGCAGAGTCGCTTCGCCGAGCATGATGGAATCCAGATTTTCCACCGGGTTGCCGGCGGCCCGAGCCAGATGGCGGCTGTCGATGTAATCGGGGCCGCACTTGAAGGGGGCCACCCGCAGCCCCTGACGGCTCAGGGCGCGGGCAATGCCGGTAGTGATGGTGGTTTTGCCGGAGCCGCTGCGCTCGGCTCCAATCAACACACCTTTCATGGCAGATCCCCCTTGTCCAGCAGTTCGCCGATACGATTTCGCAAGCGGCGCGCCAGGGAGGGACTTTTCCCCTGGGTGGAGACGGAGATCACCAACCCGGCGTCTTCGTCCATATGCACGGCGGGCAGATGGAAGTCGCACAGCCAGGGGTCGTCGGCCACATTGACCGGCACGCGCAGTTCTTTGGCCCACGCCGCCAGGGCGGCGTTGCGCTCGCGCTTGTCGGTACACAAAAAAGCATAATCGCAGTGATTGAGATCATCCTCACGGGCTTCGCGCTCAATGGTTTCTATGGTTCCGGCGGCGGCCAGGGCGCGTAGCTCATCGTCGATACGCGGGGCGATCACCCGGATAGCTGGCTCCATGGGCAGCAGGGCACCGATCTTGCGGGCGGCCACCTTGCCACCGCCGACAAAGAGCAGCCGTTTGCCGCTGATATGGATCAAAAAGGGATAGTAGACAAGTTTCACAGCAGTCCTTCCAACATGGCGTCAATGTCGCAGTGTTCTTCCAGGGTTTGAGCCAGCAAGTTCAGCTGACGCTCCTTTTCGTTCTGATAGTCCACGACCGGCAGGGGGAGGCGCAGCAGTTCGGCCAGAATCCGCAGATTGGCGGCGCTGTCAAAAAGTCCGTGCAGATAGGTGCCGAAAATGCGCCGGGAGCCATCCCACAGGCACAGGCCATCGGCACTGAGATGTTCCACGCCGCTGGCGACACAGGAACGCCCCACATGCATCTCGTAACCGCTGAGGGTTTGCCCTGCCCAGCGGCCCATGCCCGCCCAGCTTCCCTTGCGCAGGGTTTTGTTCCGCGCCATGATCGTGGTCAAAGGCAGCAGTCCCAGGCCCTGGACCGCCCCCGGCTGCCCCTCAACGCCATGAGGGTCTTCCAGCCGTTCACCCAGCATCTGCAAGCCGCCGCAGATACCCATGATGGGGATGCGTCCTGCCACAGCGTGCAGGGACGTGGCAAAGCCGGAGCGCTGCAGGAAGTCCAGATCGTGGAGGCTGTATTTGCTACCGGGCAGGATGACCAAATCGCAATTTGACAGTTCTGCGGGGTTGTGTAGATAGGTAAGGTGAACTTCTTCCATGGCTTTTAACGCAGCGAAGTCGGAGAAGTTGCTGATGTGGGGTAGACGTACGACCCCAACGCGCAACCTGGTATTCATTTTGTCGGTGTCCGACGCCAGATCCTGAGAATCCTCTTCTTCCAGGCTCAGGCGCAGCCAGGGGATCACTCCCTGTATCGGCACCGGCACCAGGTCGGCAAACATCT
>NZ_JCBCBS010000182.1:0-2055 GCF_059864205.1 Pelovirga sp. | reverse complement strand
TCCTGCAGATCCCTGGTGTGCTTCTGCAGCCGCAGCATGGAGCCCAGCTGCCATAAGAGCAGCAGCGCCACCACTGCGCCGCTGCCGACCAGCAGCAGTAAACCGGACGGCTGGCGGGCACTCATGGCGGCAAGGGGGGCTTCGGCACGGATCACCAGCCCATAGGCCGGCAGATGGCGCATCATCACCAGCTGCTTGCGCCCCTCGCTGGTGCGGGTGGCTGCGATCTTTTCCCCCGCCGTCGGGCGCCACCCCTCCAGCAGTTCCGGCTGAGAGCTGCCGACCATCTGGTGATGATCCGGAGAGCGGGCATAGACGTCGCCACGCGGCGAAACCACCGTCAGGGTCAGCGGTCGGTCCCGGGCCGCCTTGTCGAGGGTGTTGAACAACCGGCGGGTGTCGAGGATGGCTATCAGCACCCGGCTTAAGGACTCATCAGGATAGCGCAGCGCCTTGCTTGCCCCCAGCACCCACTGTCCCGGACTCATGATTGAGGACAGGGGTACGCTCAAATAGACACCGTCAATCAGGGCCCCGCTATGGGCGGTAAAGAAATCGCGCTTAGCCAGATTCGGCCTCGGGCCGCTGTTGGTCCAGTAAAGGATATCGCCCCTGCTGTCGGTTACCATCAGGGAGACCATGTAATGGTTGTTCAGCACCAGGGTGTCCATGATCCGGCGCAACCCCCCTTCATCGGGGTCGGCCATCTGTTCCGACAGTTCAAGGTACTGCTGAAAACCGAGGAACATCTGCTCCAGCACCGCCAGGGAGGCGATCATCTCCTTTTCCACCCGGTCAAGGGTTTCGCTCAATTCCAGCTGCGCCGCCGAGAATACCCGCCGCTGCTCCAGTTGTAACGCGTAGAAGGTCAGAAAAGCGACCAGCAGCAGGGCAACGGTTCCCGTCAACCAGAAATATTTCATGCGAGGTTACCTCCAGTAGATGGACACAGGCGCAGAATGGTATCAAAAAAAAAAGAAAAGGGGTAGGAAAAGGAAAAAGGGCGGCGTGAGCCGTGAGCCGTGAGCCGTGAGCCGTGAGCCGTGAGCCGTGAGCCGTAGGGGCGCACCGATGTGCGCCCGGTTTATGATGTGGGTTATGATTGAACAAATGACAAATGACAAATGACAAATGACAAATGACAGCCTTAAATAAAACGGATACCCGAGCGGCAGCCGTCGTCGCTGCTGCTGCTCCAGACCACGGTGCCGGACTGGTGCATGAATTTCTGGGTGAAGGAAATGCGCTGATTGGTGGGTAGCGGGGTGGTGGTGGTGAGGCCAAGGCCGCTGACCGAGATATCGTTCAGGGTTGCTGGAAACAGCGGTGGGTTGTGGTGGCCGTTCAGGGCAATAGTGATCGTCTCGTTGCGTTTAAAGCGCCGGCAGTGGCGCAGGTCACCAATATTGCAGTTCGCTGCTTCGCCGTCAAAAGCGCGCTCAAGCAACCCCCGCTCAATCGCCGCGGTGAGCTTTTTCAGTTCAAAGGGTTTTTCCAGGATGTGCCAGCAGCCGCAAGGTCGGCGCTGGTTGATCTCCTCCAGCAGTTCCGGCGCGCGACTGTTACTTGTGGTCAGCAGGATGATCGGGACCTCGGCCCGGACATTAGAGATCTGCCGCAACAACTCCATGCCGTCGCCGTCACTGATGTCCAAATCCAGCAGAATCACCTGAAAAGTAAAAATGTCAATCTGTTCCAGCGCCTGGGTACTGGTCGTGGCGGTAATAATATCCAGCGCTGATTTGCGGTAAGCCCTGGTCAGGGCCATCAGCAGGGTAACTTCATCACTGATCGCCTGGATCTGTTTCACCGGCGCGCTCATAGATCGCCCCTCTCTTGCGTGTGTGACATCAATATCAATAACATGAACATGTCAAAAGAATTGAACATGGCCCCGGAATCCGGCTTACGCCGGAGTGGCAGACCGGGGCAACTATATATGGGTAGCAGGAAACAGGTAGTAGGAAATAGGGATTTTAACTAAACCACATTGCCCGCGTTCGATCCCCCACCCTTTCCCTCAAATCCTTAGGGGCGCACCTACGGGTTATTATG
>NZ_JCBCBS010000156.1:0-29104 GCF_059864205.1 Pelovirga sp. | reverse complement strand
ACCCATCACCCACCGAATCGCATCCAGGATATTGCTCTTGCCGCACCCATTAGGGCCGACAATCCCGGTGATCCCCGTTTCAAACTGGATAGAGACCTTGTCGACGAAGGATTTGAACCCGAAAATGTCAAGACGCTTGATCTTCATGGCCTACAACGGACCGTCTTCAGGAAAGATAAAAAATTCAGCTGATGCCGGCATTGGGCACCTACCAAGGGGCGGGTTATGTTATCAGGGCAATTTGGTCAAGTAAAGCATAGATATCCCTGCCTCCCGCAGCCATTGTCTCTTGCTGGCCAGCACTGGACAGGCTATCATGAGGGACGGTTTAAATTATCTTTCATGCTGCCGACCGGGCGCAACAGGTACCAGATTCATGATGAGATCAATCATCACTACCACAACCCGCGCTCTCCTCACCTTGCTGCTCATTGGTTTGTTTGGAATTGCCCTGTTGCTGCTCTACATCAGCCGCCTGGAGTTCGAAGAGTATCGCCACGCCCTCGAGCAACAGGTCAGCTCGGCATTGCAGCAACCGGTCACTATCGGCTCCGGGTCCCTCAAGTTTCGCCGCGGATTTGTTATCGATCTGTATCAGGTTGAAATCGGCACAGAGCAGGAATTCCATTTGCGGATTCCGCAAATAAGCGCGACCCTCCCCCTGTTGCCGCTACTGAACAAACAAATTATTCTGCAGGATGTCGACATTCTCGGAGCCAGAGCCACCCTGCATTTACCTCTAGCGCACCAACCTCCCCCTGCGGCAGCAACAATAAAAGACTCCCCTTTCCAGCTCGACATCCGCATGCTGACGGTCAGACATGCCGAGGCCAGAATTTATGACAAGGAAGCCCCGCTGGTTCACCTGACCAATCTCCATGCGATCATCTATGACTGGCAGGCACAACAGTCCTCAAAACTGGTAATTTCCGGGCATGAGGTTGAAATGCGTGCCGATTTTCTCCTTGAAACCCTGCTGCCGCCCTTAATCGGCGACAACTGGCGCCTGCGTGACTGGCGCGCTGACCTGCAGATCGGTCGCCACGGTTCCGAAACCCGAGTGACAGATGTGAAATCCGCTCTGGCGCAAGCGGGGCGCATCAAGCTGACCCTCGACGGCATCCCCGCCGCGGGAGCCCAGGTATCAGCCACCGTAACCCGGGCCGGCAGCGGCTCACCATTGATTTATATTGACGGCATCTGGACATCGGCAAAAGACGCTGAACATTTCAGTGATCTTGCCGGCAAGCTGCTCGGCTTTCCGGCCAGTGGCCATCTGAGGCTGCAGCACACCCCGGTGCGACAACTGCAAGCACAACTTAAAAGCAGAGACCTGAGTGTCACAGCTGCCGATTTTGCCGCTATCGATCAGTTTACCCGAGCCGGGTTCGTCGCGGGGACCCTCGATCATCTGCTCCTGCGCATCGACCATCAGTGGCCTGAATCAGATGCTAGTGCATCCCCTGTACAGATCGAGGGCGAGGTCAAGCTCTCAGACATTGCTTGGGAGAACACCGATCCCTGGTCAATTGATGCCATTTCGTCGGAATTAATCCTCAGTGGCTCAACCCTGACCCTGTCCGCCACCCAAGCTCATACCAGGGTGGGCAGTTTCGCTGCCGATGGCCGGATCGATCATCTTTTTACCGAACCGGTTTTAAAGCTGGAAGCACGCGCCGCCCCCTTGCTGGAACAGCTTCTTGCCAAACTGACTCTGCCCGCTGGATTTTCTGCCAGCGGTCCGGCACAAATCAATCTTGGCATCGATGGTACCCTTGATGCCCCATCTTTCAACCTGCGTGTCCGCCTGGACGACAGCGGCATTGTACTGAACTCCTACTATCGCAAGGAAGCACAGCAACCAGCGCATATCGATGTTAGCGGGACCTGGCATCAGCACGACCGCATTGAACTTGACCGTTTCGATATGTATAGTTCACCCATAGGCCTGACCGGCAAGGCAACCATTCGTCCCTGGGATAAAGAGCCAGGCGTCGCACTGACCACAGATAATCTGGACTTGTCCAGCCTGTCCTCCATCAACAGCACCTTCGCGCGCCTGCAGTTAGCCGGCACTGCAGCGGCAGACCTATTCTTTGACGTCACCTCCTGGCATGGCAAGCTGTTCCTGACAGAAGGTGGCGCTTATCTGACCTCCCTGATCGGCGACCTCAATGGAGTTTCCGGCGAGATCGACATCGACAAAAGTGGCCTGCGTTTCAGCCAGTTACCAGCCAAACTGGGCGACTCAGCGTTTATTGTCGACGGCGACATGCAAGGGTGGAGCGCTCCGCTGCTCAGGCTCGAGGTTGCCGCCAACCGCGCCCGGGCACAGGACCTGGTATTCCGTCACCCGGAACTGACCCTGCATAACCTTCGCGGCCATCTGGAGATTGATCAACACGGCATTTCCTTTGATCCGGTGACAGTGACCCTCGAAGACTCTACCCAGGCGTCCGTGTTCGGCAGCGTCAAGAACTTCAGACGACCGCAAACCAATCTGGTTATTCATGGCGAAAAAGCCGATGTCCTCGACATTATCAAGCTGTTCCGCAATCCGGCAAAACGGTCACCAAAAAACACCCCTGACGACTCGCCGCAGGAACCCATAACCATCCAGATTACCGCGCGCGAAGGAACCTTGGGTGGCATGAAATTTACCGCCGCCCGCGCCACCTTAATTGATTCCAAGGGCGTTATCTCCATTTACCCTCTAACCTTTGAAAGCGGCGGCGGCTGGATCCGCGCCAAGGTCGAATACAACCGCCATGATCTGGCAGCCCCGCTTAAAATTTCCGGTCATATCAATGGCGTCGACGCCGCTACCGTCCACCATGATCTATTTGATCGCCCCGGCCTCATCCGCGGGCCAATGACCGGTGACTTTTACCTCGAAGGAGACCCGGGCAGCGGCACATTCTGGAAGCACGCCAGCGGCGGTGCCTACTTTCAGATCCACCAGGGTACATTACGAAAATTCCGCGGACTGGCACAGATCTTTTCCCTGCTCAATGTCTCACAGATCTTCAGCGGCAGACTGCCGGACATGGATCGCGAAGGAATGCCGTTCACCTTGATGGAGGGGAGTGTTCAACTCAGTAACGGATTGGTTCATAGCGAAGATCTCAAAATCATCAGTGAAGCGATGAATATGTCGATTGTCGGCAAGCACAATCTCAAGGACGAAACCGTTGACATGACCCTCGGGGTCATGCCGCTCCGCACGATTGACAAGGTAGTCAGCTCTATTCCCATTGCCGGCTGGATTCTGGCAGGGGAAGACCGGGCAGTGCTGACCGCCTATTTCCGGGTCGAAGGCGCGACTGGAAATCCATCTGTCAGCGCCATACCGGTCGACTCCATTGCCGGCACCGTCTTGGGCGTTTTTAGACGCACCCTCGGATTACCGGAGAAGCTGATTAAGGACATCGGCTCCCTCTTCCAGCCGGAAATCATCAAGAAAGAAGAAACCGAATAACCCCCTCCGCAAAGAGGGTGAACTCCCGGCGGAGGTCGTTGCTCTGAGTCATCAGAGTCCAATATTACTCACGTACGTACGTATCCATATCGCTCTCATGCACCATCCCCATGGTACGGGAATATTCTGATGCAATAATTTCATAGTGGATACGGGTATCCCTGGCCACGTCGTTAAATATGGCGCGCACCTGGGGATCGATGATGTTTTTGGCGGCCTGCAGAAAGGTTTTTTCCATGTTCTCTTCCTCTTTCAGGGCCAACTCCCGGGCTTTGCGCTCGTGAACATCCTTGTTCAACGCTTTTCTCAGCTCGAGCAGCATGACCGAGTCAGCCTTAGGCGGTTGACTCATCAGCTCGTCAAAGCTGCCCAGATCATCCCAATGATAGTATTGATAAAACTTCCTGGCGTTATCACAAGCCTCGCCGGCAAGCCGGGCGAGGACCTTCTTGCCCATTTCATTTTCAGTAATTTTTGCCGCTTCCAGGTAAAAATCCATCAGATTCTTTTTTGCCATAATCGCCATTTTCAATGCTTCTTTGACCGTGTATTCCTGTGGCATAAGATCCTCCTGGGTTAGGGGGCATTGCTGACAAGGGAAATGAAAGCGTGGTCAATTGTAAAAATTGATTGCCAGAGTTACTCAAACTTTTATCATTTTTTTTCAAAAAAGCTACTGTCACCGAGCTGATTTATGGCATTGGGAGATTTCAGCTGTGAAGGTTTTTTGAAGTGTCCGGTGGCACAGGACATGCGCAGGCACAAAGATGCCCTTTACCGAGCAGAAGGTGAACATGTTGAGTAGGGGGGTGGAACTGTTCAGCACGAGATCGGGGCTGCCTTGACAAGGGCGACCGTCGTCATGGCGGGCGGCCGTCGAACGGCCATGGACGGCCCCATTAGAAACAGTCGTGTCCCTTGGCGTGGTAGCCCCAATTCCATGCAAAGTGGGTACTGAGTAGTTACGAGTGGAGTTGCAGGGGTAGATTGGGAAGCCGATTCATCAGCCTCCCAGATAGGCTTTTTTAACCTCGGGATTGTTGATCAGTTGAGCACTGGTGCCCTCCGCGACGATTGTGCCGGTATCGAGCACGTAACCGCGATGGGCGAGATTCAAAGCGAGGCTGGCGTTCTGTTCCACCAGCAGGATGGTCATACCCTCTTCGTTGAGCCTTTTAAGTTTACGGAACAGTTCGTATTTGAGTACCGGCGCGAGTCCCATACTCGGTTCGTCGAGCAGAAGGAGCCGGCAGCCGGTCATCAGGGCACGACCGACGGCCAACATCTGCTGTTCGCCGCCGCTCAAGGATTCACTGCGTTGGTGGCGACGTTCCTTGAGTCGGGGAAAGAGATCGAACACGCGCTCGTACTCCCGTTCCAGGTCGGCATCCTTGTCACGCGCGAAGGTGGCAAGCTTGAGGTTCTCCATCACCGTCAGGTTGCCGAAAATGCGGCGTCCCTCCGGGGACAGCGCCATTTTGAGTTGCTTGACGACATCACTTGGGCGCGTGGTCAGGATGGACCTGCCCTGGAAGCGGATATCGCCGCCGATGACCCGTGGGGCTTCAGGAGGGGTCAACCGCGCGATCGCATAGAGGCTCGTGGTCTTGCCGGCACCATTGGCGCCGATCAGGGTGACAATTTCCCCTGCGTTGACATGGAAACTGATGCCGTGCAGTGCCTGGATATTGCCATATTTAACTTCGAGGTTTTCAACCGAGAGCATCATCAGATTTTATCATCCCCCAGATAAGCGGTAACGACCGCTGGATGATTGCGGATATCATCCGGCGTTCCTTCAGCGATGGTTTGGCCGAAATCTATAACCTTGATGTGGGTGCACAACTCCATCATCACATCCATGTGATGCTCAATCATCCAGATGGTGACATCAAAACGATCATGAATCCAACGGATCAGGCGGATCAGTTCGTGAATATCAGACGAGTTGAGTCCGGCTGCCGGTTCGTCGAGGAGCAGCAGTTTCGGATGAATCGACAAGGCACGAGCGATTTCCAGCTTGCGCTGGGTGCCATAAGGGAGATTCCGGGGGTATTCGTCGGCATACTTCTTCAGCTCGAAAATCTCCAGCAACTCCGTCGCTTCGCGGGCGATTTCCTCTTCCCGCTGACGATAGCGCTTGCTGCGCACGGCACTGTGAAAGAACCCGTAACCGAGGCGATAATGCTGCGCCACCCGGATATTGTCCATGACCGACATGTCGTTCCACAAACGGATATTTTGAAAGGTTCTGGCTACCCCCAGAGCAGTAACCTTGTGGGGCTTTAATCCAGCCGTCGGTACGCCGTCGACCAGAATCTGCCCCTCACTCGGCTGATAAAAACCGCTGACCAGATTGAATACCGTTGTTTTGCCTGCGCCGTTGGGACCAATCAGTCCGGTCAACTGCTTACCAGCAAGCGTGACGTTGAAATCGGATACGGCACGCAAACCACCAAAATTTTGCGTCAAACCGCGAATCTCCAGGATCGGGTCGGAAGTTGTCTGCTGCTGTACTTGTTGCATAGTTCTGACCATCTCTATTTAAACCGATAGAATTTCTTCAGCCGGGGGAAGGTCTGGCCAAGCTCGCGATTCCCCATGATTCCTTCCGGACGAAACTGCATCAGAATAATCAGCACCAGCGGAATAACGATCCACTTGATGATCTGCAATGGCCGCAGCAATTCCAGCAAAATCGTAAAAAGTATTGCCGCCAGGATCGACCCGGAAAGGGATCCCATCCCGCCCAGATATACCATCACCATAATCTCCGTCGACTTGAGAATATTAAAGCTGCCCGGATTGACGTAGCCGAGAATATAAGCAAACAGCCCCCCGCCAATTCCCGCCAGTCCTGATGACAGCATAAAGGTAATGGTTTTAATCTTGTTGGTGTTGACGCTCATTATTTCGGCAGCGACTTCGTCCTGGCTGATGGCGTTGACTCCCTTGCCGAAGGTAGAGGAGACATAACGGCGAATCACCCACACAGAAAAAATCGTAAATATAAACACCCAGATCGGCATCCACGGCAGATAGATGGTGTCTTCCATAGCGTTGATCACCCCCTTCATGCCCATGAAGCCGCGGGAGCCACCGATGGCGCTCATATTTTCGATCGCGCTGATAATAATGTAATTGGCCGCAATGGTGATGATTGCCAGATAATCGCCGCGGGTTTTGTAGGAGGGAAAGGCCACCAGCAATCCAGCCAGAGCCGCCGCAATGCCTCCGGCAAGGATAATCACCGGAAAGGCGTAGAGGGCGTATTCAGGGTCCAGCACTGGTGCACCGAATACCCGATCCCTGGCGAACAGCCAGACTCCAAGCACCGAGGCAACGTAGGCTCCGACACACATGAACCCGGCGTGACCGCAGGAAAATTCGCCCATGTAGCCGTTGACCAGGTTCAGGCTCGAAGACAGAATGATATTCACCCCCATGAACATCAGCACCGACAAATAATAAAGTCCCAGATACTCATTGTAGGCAAGATAGACAACCAGCCCGCCGAGCGTCGCCAGGATCAGGTGAACAGAATAACGTCTCAGCAAGGGGTTCTCCTAGATCTTGGTAGTTTTGGCAACGCCGAAAAACCCGGTCGGCTTGAAGGTCAGGATCACCAGCAGCACGGTAAAAGCGATCAGGTCACGCAAGGTCGACGGAAAAAAAGCCACCACCAGGATCTCGATCGCGCCCAGCAGAAATCCGCCTAAAAACGCGCCACGGATATCGCCGATACCGCCGACCACGGCGGCGATGAAAGCCTTCCAACCGATCAGCGCCCCCATGTAAGGCTCCAGCACCGGATAGCTCATGGCAAACAGCAGACCAGCCAGCCCGGCAAAGCCGGAACCAAGGACAAAGGTGATGACGATGATCTGATCCAGCGGAATCCCCATCAGCGGCACCGCAAACTTGTCGTAGGAGATCGCCCGCATCGCCATGCCGACTCGGGTCCGGGTGACGATCCAGTGCAGGATCAGAAACACCAGAAAAGCAGTGACGATAACGGCAACCTTGAGGTTGGTGAAACTCACACCGCCGACGTTATAGACATGCTCCTGGATCAACGGTGGGAAAGCTTTGCGACTGGCGCCGAAAATCGCCAGGTTGGCGTGCTGCAGAATCAAACCGCACATCAGGGCGGTAATGACCACGTAAAGTCGGTGGGCACCCTTGTTGCGCAGGGGTCGATAAGCGATCCGCTCCAGGGTGACCCCGACCAGGGACGTCAGAATCATGGTCAGGGGGACACACAGGGCCAGCACCACCCAACCGGGCACCCCCAGTGACACCAGAAAAAAGGTGGCGACAAAAAAAGCAATGTAGGCACCGACCATAAAAACATCGCCGTGGGCGAAATTGATCAGGGTCAACACCCCGTACACCAGGGTATAGCCAAGGGCAATCAGAGCGTAGAAACTCCCCCACTGCAGGGCATTGATGGCGTTTTGAATAATCAGTTCCAACATCAGCAAACCTTTAGTACAACAAAGCGACCACGCAACTCAGCCATAACCGGATACCAGGCGGCATTGGTGGTCATCACTTCAACGCTGTATCCATTTATCTATCTAAAGGGGCATTCCAGCCCGACCCTGCTGGGTCGGGCTGAAACAATGACATGAACGCTGATCAGGGACAGACAGATTCTTTGAACTCGAACTCGCCGGTCTGGCTGATCTGAACCACCACGGCACATTTGACCGGATCACCTTCCTCATCGAATTTCATGCTGCCGGTAATCCCGTCAAAGCTGGTGATCGCCTTCATCCCGTCGAGAATCGCCTGACGGTCGGTACGCAAACGGCCGGTCAACCGGCCGGCATTCTGAATCGCCTGCAACACCACCTTGGTGGCGTCCCAGGTCAGGGCAGCGACGTCATCCGGGGTATAGCCGTAAGTCGCAGTGTAGCGGTCGATGAATTCTTTGGTCGCGCCGGTGGCACCAGCGGCGGCGTAGTGGGTGGAGAAGTGCAGCCCTTTACAAACATCACCGCACAGGGTCATCAACTCTGCTGAGCCCCAGGCATCGGAGCCCATAATTTCACCGGTATAGCCTTGTTGACGCGCCTGACGCACGATCAGCGCCACCTGATTGTAGTTGTTGGGAACAAAAATAAAGTCGGGCTTACGGTTGATGATGGTGGTCAACTGCGCGGAGAAGTCCTGGTCACGGGTGCCGTGGCTTTCAAAGGCGACGACGCTGCCTGCTCCCATCTTCTCTTCAAACACCTGCTTGAAGATTTCAGCCAATCCTTTTGAATAATCGTTGGACAGATCATAAATAACCGCAGCAGTCTTCGCGCCGAAGGTCTTGACGGCGAAATTGACGGCCACCGGCCCCTGGAAGGGATCAAGGAAGGCGGCGCGGAACACCCAGGGACGATCCAGTGTCGCATCCGGATTGGTCGCCCAGGGGGAAACCATCACCGTCTTGTTATCGTTGGCAATCTGCCCGGCCGGTACCGCCTGCTTTGATGAATTGGGCCCGACCACCGCCAGCACCTGATCGCGCTCGATCAGTTTGAGCATCGCCGTGACCGCGGATTCTGCCTTTGATTCGTTATCCTCATAGATAAAATCAAGCTTGTAGGCTTTACCACCGACCATCAGTCCGCCGGCACCATTGATATCGGCCTTGAGCATTTCAGCGGCAAACTTGGAGGATTCGCCAACCTTCGGAATATCCCCGGTCAGGGAAATATTGAAACCGATCTTGATGGTGTCCGCCAGAACCGGCAGCGCCAACGCCAGTGAAAGGGTCAGTGCCAGAAACAAAATGACTGTTTTTCTCATTGAAGCCTCCTGTTGGTTGATGGAAAATCGTTTGTCAAATAACCATTGCCGCAAAGAGCACAAAAAAACCGCCCGCCGGTTATCTTCCAACCAGATCGTGGCGGCATCATTGCCCTGCCAAAAATAGATTTACATTCTTCCATAAACACCTTCACCCTGAATAAAACCGCTGTTCATTGTTTTTCAATCAGGTCAAGAAATCAAGGACAAAGTACTGAGGTGAGCGAATACAATAACCTTCTGCCGCTCAGTTAAATCACTAGCGCGGCTTGTCCCCCACGTACACAGTCGCAATACCATAAGTCAGATCAACATACTGTACCCGCGCAAAACCGGCTGCGGTCATCATGGCGGCAAAGTTCTTCTGCGCTGGAAACTCGAGCACTGAATCGGGCAGATACTGGTATGCACTGCGCTTTGACAGCAGCCCGCCGATGGTTGGCAGCACTTTTTGAAAGTAAAAATAATAAATGCTGCGAAAAAACTGATTTTTCGGATGGGAAAACTCAAGAACAACTGCCCTTCCCCCCGGCTTGAGCACCCGCACCATCTCGCGTAAGCCCGCCTCACGATCAACGACATTGCGGATACCAAAGGCGATAGTCACGCCATCAAAACAGTTATCCGGATGGGGAATCGCTTCACAGGGGGCGTTGACCAGCATGATGCGCTCACCAAAAGGGGACTGCTTCAGTTTGGCCTGCCCCTGAACCAGCATCCCTTGAGTAAAATCTTCACCAACAATCATCACCGATGGGTCGGTCTGGGCAGCGACCTCGAGAGCGACATCACAGGTACCGGTAGCAATATCAAGCACCAGGCCATTCTTGGGGATTTTCAACTGGCTGACAGCAAAGCGCCGCCAGCGGCGGTCAATACCCAGCGATAGAACCCGATTGAGCAGATCGTAACGACCGGAGATATCATCGAACATCTGCCGTACACCGCGGCCTTTGGCGGAAATTTGATACATGAAAAAAACTCCTGTATTAACGGGATTGTCACGGAAGATGTTTCTATCATAGAGTGTTTGGCAGCACCAACAAAAAACCCGACGCCCCGAACCTGCTCTTTCACGAAAAGCGTGCAAATGAACACACCACAATCAGAGCAAACCACCATCGTCTGTGCTGCTATCATAATTCATCAGCAAAAAGTGCTGCTGACCTTGCGCCCAAAAGAGAAACGCCTGGGCGGCTATTGGGAATTTCCCGGTGGCAAGCTGGAACCGGGTGAAGCTCCTCACTGCGCTCTACAGCGTGAATTACGCGAAGAAATCGACATCCAGGTTGACATTGAGCGGTTGCTCGAAAGAGTTCACTATGCCTACCAATGGGGGACGGTCAGGATCGACGGTTATTTGTGCCGACTTGCCGGAGGGACCATCAAGCACCTGGAGGTTGCCGACCACGCCTGGGTTCCCTTTGACCAGCTGGACAACTACCGCATTCTGCCCGCTGACAAACCCTTTATCGAGTGGCTGAAACACCACGGCCGCCAGGAAGAATACCGGGAGAACCAATGAGCATTAAACCGGCAATTTTCTGTGAAAACTGTGTCGCCCCACCTTTTTGGCCTGCTGGGCGAATAGGGTTTCAGTTGTCTGGTTGAAACGACCTGCAAGCACCTACCTGTTGGATACCGGCGGCGGACTGGCCATCACCTCATGACAAAAGCGCGTTACAACCTGCCGCTGCGACTGATCAAGGTTGCTTAAACACCATTGCACCAGATCCTCCGGCACACCGCCATAGAAAGCCTCGGCAATACTGCCGCTGATGCAGGCAATAGTGTCGGAATCGCCACCGATGGAAACTGCGGTACGGATGGCGTCCTCAACATCGCTGCTGTGGAGAAAACACACCAGCGCCTGGGGGACCGACCCCTGGCAGGTGACATCGAAAGCATAGTCGGGACGGATATCATCCGGGGTCATGGCTAGATCATAAGAAAAAGTCTCTGTGATCCAGCTTTTCATCTGCTGCTTTGACTCACCACATCGCGCCAGAAAAATCGCCGCCGCCACCGCCTGCGCACCCTTGACCCCTTGCGGATGATTGTGGGTCGGCAGGGCGCTTTGCCGGGCAAGATCCATCACCTCCGCCAAAGCTTGTCCGTACCACCCTACCGGTGCCACCCGCATGGCCGAGCCATTACCAAAGCTGTTGTACCCTCTGGTACTGTCGCCTTGCGCCCAGGCGGCAAAACCGCCACCGTAACCAGCATTAGGATAACGGCGATAGCAGGTGCGATAGACCTCGCCAAAGGGTATATTGTCGAGCAAGGCCTGCGCTGTGGCAATAGTCAGCACCGAGTCGTCGGTGGCCCGACAGTCGGCGTGACAGAACTCAAAATCCTTGGCCTTATAGTTGTGCCCTTCAAAACGACTGCCGACCATATCTCCAAGCAATGCACCGAGCATGATGACCCTCCTGAACCATTCGCCGATTTGCGCAACCTTCATTCCTTATCTATACTTTGGGAGAAAGGCTGTAGTAGGGACAAAGCGCGCCGTTTCCCTACTGAACCGATACCATATTCAACAAGCAATCCGCGCCTGTCGTCAATTGTTGCTGATCGGATTACCAGATGTCCAACGACAAGGTTACCAGCAAGATCATAGCACTGGTGGCCGGATTATTCCTCATCCTGCTAAGTGGCTGCTCTATGGATAATGCCTTTATTTTCTTTCCGACCCGCGAGCTGGTCATGACGCCACACAACGTCGGGCTGCCTTACGACGAGGTCTACTTCACTGCCGCCGATGGTACCAGACTGCACGGCTGGTTTGTACCAGGTCAGGCGGAAGCTCCGGTTATCCTGTTTTTTCATGGCAACGCCGGCAACATCTCCCACCGCGTCGACAACCTGCGCCTGTTTCACCAGCACCTCGGCGTCAGCGTTTTCATCATTGATTACCGTGGTTACGGCAACAGCGCCGGAAAAACCAGCGAAGAGGGTACTTATGCCGATGCCCGTGGCGCACTTGGCTGGTTGCACGATAACGGCTGGAACAATGACCGCATCATCTATTTCGGTCGATCTGTAGGAGCAGCTGTAGCCACTCAGCTTGCCCTTGAAAAGCCGCCGGCGGGGCTGGTGCTGGAATCTCCCTTCACCTCGGTAGCGGCCATGGGGCGCCGTCACAATCCGATTCTCTACTTTCTGCTTGGGTGGCTGCTCCAATCACGCTACGACACTTTGAGCAAAATCGATCAGGCAGGCGCCCCCCTGCTGCTGTTCCATGGTACGCGGGACACCATCGTCCCGCCCGCCATGGGAAAAGACGTGTTCGCCCGCGCAAGGGAACCGAAAACCCTGCACCTGATTGAAGGGGCCGGCCACAACGATACCCTTGCCCACGGACAGCGGGAATACTGGCAGGCCTGGCGCACCTTCATCGCAACCCTGACTTTGTCCGCGGAGGCCAAGTGACTATCCGGGGCTGCGACATTCGACTACTGATCCTGCTGCTGATCTTCGTACCATCTCTTGTTTGTGCTGATGAGCCGAATGCAACCCGGATCATCGAACGTATGGTCGCTGCCATGTACGGTGATTCAAGCTACGCCGAAATGGTGATGCGCATTGAACGGCCGCGCTACACCCGTGAAATCGCCCTGCGCACCTGGGAGAAAGATCGTAATTACTCGCTGATTTTGAGGAGTCCGGGACCAGCAGGAAGTTCATCGGCCGCGGAATAAATCATAACCCGGGTCCGGCTCCACCAGCCACAGTGTCATTCCCGACCGGAGTTGACCTTCGGATCCGGGCCACGGCTGAGATGGCACTGCTACATGAGTGGACACTGCTGGAGATCACGCAGTCATCATTGTCGGTGGCGGACCGTTCAATATTAGCGCAAACTGCGCCGGGCACGGCATGTGCCTGGAAACCCGCGCATGGCTTTTTGCGGCGATCATGATATAATGGACGATCAAAACCCACACAACAAATGAAAAGTCATTCAAGGAGGTACCACCATGTCAGCAAAGAAAATATTCCTGTCCCTCTCACTCTCACTTGCTACTCTGATGACCCTCACCCTCGCTTCATGTGGTGGCGGAGGTGGCAGCGGCAGTAGCGGTGATGGAACCCTCAAATTATATCTCACCGACAGCGCTACTCAGGATTACCGCGCCGTCTACGTGACCATTGATCGAGTTGATGTCCATCGTGCCGACGGCAACTGGGAGGTAGTGGCCAATCCCCAAACAACCTACAACCTGCTTGAACTGGTTAATGGCGTCACCGTAGTTCTTGGTGAAGACCAGTTACCGGCGGGCGATTATACCCAGATGCGCCTGATGATTGGCAATACCCCTGATGATGGCGAAAACATTGCCGGCGATACCCATCAGCACGCTAATTATTTGCTCAGCGGTGATGATCTTGATGTCGAGCCCTTCAAAAAAATCCCCAGCGGCCAAAAAACCGGCATCAAAATTGTCGGTGGATTCACCATCAATACCGACAAGACCACCGAGCTGCTCCTCGATTTTGACGCCATGCGCTCCGTTGTCAAGCTTGGGAAATCAGGAAACAACAATGACAAGGCGGAATATCTGCTCAAACCCACCATCAAGGTACTTGACCGCAGCACTGAAGCCACGGTTAACGGCACTATAACAAGCACGGTCGATACTGAACCGGAACCCCTTGCCGGTGCCTTCGTCAGTGCCCAGTCAGGTGATCCGCTACAAATCCAGGCCGGCACAATTAGTAATGATAAGGGTAAATATAGGCTGTTCCTGGAGCAGGGCGGCTACACACTGGTGACGACAGCAGACGGTTACCTGCCGACATGCCGCTCCCTGTCTTTAATAAGCGGCGATCAACGGCTGATCGATTTCAATCTGATGGCTGCGGCTATTTCTTTTGATCTCAGCGGTACCGTTACCGTTGCGGAACCTGGTGAAAATGAACGTGTTGTCCTGACGTTCTATCAAACTGTTGCCTGCAACGATGATACAACCGCTATAGTGGTGGTCAGGGAGTTAAATTTTGACGCTGACGCTGATGGAATCGGTTATCAACTCAGCCTGCCTACAGGAAATTATCGTGTTGTAGCGACTCATGTCGTTCTTGCCAATGAAGAAGAAATCGTAGAGTCGACCATTGCACGGAACATCATCCTGAACAATCATCTTGTTGAGGATTTCAACTTCTAACAGCCCGGGTATTTTGCCTAGGTACTTTATTTGTCATTCCCGAAGCGATTCTGATCGGGAATCCAGGCTCTAAGCAATTGGAATGCTGGATCCCCGACAAATGCATTCGGGGATGACTGACTGTTTATCCACCGCTTAACAGCAGTATTTTCCTGAATATCGAAAACCCCATCAGCGGTGAACGGCGATGGGGTTTCATTGTGAGGTAATTATTCAGCTGCAGTCCTTCGCGCAGGGCCTTTGGATCCTGTGGCAAGGCTTTTTGTCGCCATGGACGGCGACAACAAGCGGTCATGGATGACCCAACGGGAAACAATCACGTCCCTTGACAGAGGATTTCCGACCCGATGCTGAACAGATCCATTGAGAGAAACCTCACATACTGACCTGGTAACCGAAATCACCGCGATGAAACACGCCTTCCAGGTCAATTTTAAAGCCCTGCAGACCAGTGCTAAGATGGAAAAAACCACCCTTGATCTGATCGGTTGATCTGACAGGCCGTCAGCCCTTGAGGACCTGCTGAACCTTCAGCAGAAACTCCGCCACCGAGAAGGGCTTCTGGATAAAATAAACACCTTCGTTGAGCACGCCGTGGTGAGCTATGACGTTAGCGCTGTATCCTGACATAAACAGCACCTTCATCTGTGGCTGCAGGATCTTCAAGATGCCGGCCAGATCTCGACCATTCATCTCCGGCAGCACGACATCAGTCACCATCAGGTCGATGGAATCTTCCTTCTGTCGCGCCAGACGAATCGCTTCACTTGACGACGTCGTTGACAAAACCTGATAGCGGTAATTCTCGAGCATGGTTTTGGCCAATTCGAGAATCGCCTGATCATCCTCAACCAGCAGCACGGTTTCTCCGCGACCTGATGGAAGAGCAGAATGCTCGGAATCTGTCATTTTTTCAACCTCACCACACTGCCGGGGTGCTTACCAATCCCCTCTGCCGCTGCCGTCTGTTCAACAAAAATCAGCTCGCTGACAGCAAAACCCTTCTCCTGCGCTGTCGCGATCAGCCGTTGTTTGATGTCATCCGTCAGTGTCGGTTGACGGGCAAGAATCCATAAATAGGAGGTGTTCGGACCACTGATCAGGGCGTAATTGTAATCTTCCTGATCCAACTCGAAAATGATATAGGAGCCATAGAATGGGCCAAAAAAAGAAACCTTGAGAAAACCACGCGTTGGCTCGCGGACAAAACGCGCCTTGCCTTCGGCTTCCTTCCAGCGCTTGTTGGCTTGGTCATAACCGCGATTGACCACCCGCACCATCCCGTCCTCACGCAAACTGTAATCGGCGGTAACGTCACTCAGGCCGCGCTCAAAGGAATGATCGAGGCGGGCAATTTCGTACCAGCGCCCGAGGTAGCGATCAAGGTCAAAGGGTTCAACCGGCGTGATACCGGCGGGGATATTGACACAGCCGGAAAGCAGCAGCGTCACAGCAGCAGTTATCCGTTTGAGCATCGGGTCACTCCTTCCTTCCCCCCCTGTTATGAAGAGATCTTTGCGTAATAAAGTGCCGTTCTCAGCACGGCTACTGCCTGAGGTGGTTGTACCTTTAGAGGTTGAGCCGTACAATGGACAAGATACCTTGAAACAAGGAAAAATAAACAGCCTTATCATTGGCAACCAAGTCAGGAGAAAAACATGAACAACACCAAAGCATACGCTGCCGTCAGTGCCACCGCCCCCCTTGCCGCCGCCACCATTGCGCGCCGTGAACCAACACCGCACGACGTACAGATCGAAATCCTCTTTTGTGGCGTCTGTCACTCCGATCTTCACACCGTACGCGACGAATGGAGCAGCGTCATGCCGACCGTCTACCCCTGTGTTCCCGGGCACGAGATTGTCGGGCGCGTCACCAGGGTGGGTTCGGCAGTCACCAGTCACAAACCGGGTGATATGGTCGGGGTCGGCTGCCTGGTCGATTCTGATCACATCTGTCCCAGCTGCCAGGCCCATGACGAGCAGTTTTGCCCTGAAGCAACCTTTGCCTACAATTCTCCCGACAAACATCAAACCGCAGCGGTAACCTACGGCGGCTATTCGGAAAGTATCGTTGTTGACGAACGCTTTGTTCTGCGCATACCAAAGAATCTTGATCCGGCCGGGGTGGCACCGCTCTTGTGTGCCGGCATCACGACTTATTCCCCGATTCGACGCTGGGGGGATATCAGCGGAAAAAAGGTCGGTGTGGTTGGCCTTGGGGGATTAGGCCACATGGGAGTAAAGTTTACCAAAGCCTTCGGCGCAAAGGTTGTCGTTTTCACCACCTCCCCCGGCAAGAAGGACGACGCCCTGCACCTGGGGGCCGATGAGGTGATTATCTCGACAGATGCCAGGCAGATGAAACAGCACGCCGGCACTTTCGATTATATTCTGAATACCGTATCTGCCGATCACGATATCAACGCCTATATCCAGATGCTCGGCCTCGACGGCAACATCACCCTGGTTGGTATTCCGGAAAAACCCTTGCCGGTTGCTGCTTTTGCCCTGTTGTTCGGACGTAGGAGCCTGTCAGGGTCGCTGATTGGCGGCATCAGGGAGACTCAGGAGATGCTCGATTTCTGCGGTGAGAAAAATATTACTGCTGATGTCGAAATCATTCCGATCCAGCAAGTCAACGAAGCCTATGAGCGGCTGTTAAAGTCAGACGTCAAATATCGCTTTTCCATCGATATGGCGTCATTAAAAAAATAATAGTAACTATTCAGCTATGCCCCTGCGCAGGGTCGGGGGGCCTGTGACAAGGGTGTTTGTCGCCATGGATGGCGACAACAAGCGGTCATGGATGACCCAACGGGAAACAATCACGTCCCTTGACAGAGGGTCCGAAGATCCGGTGCCGAACAGATACCTTTCAGTCAAACAAGAGATTACTGATCGATAAATAACGTCCTTCGCCCAGTGCTCAAAATTTCAGCAAGGAGGACAAATCCTTGTCGCCTCAATCGCTTAACTGACACTATCAACAGCGACAGGCCGGCTTGTCAACAGAGGCTGTGAACAAATGATCTTAGCAAGCTACCTGTGCCAGAAAAAACCGCATAACAGGCAAAAACACCGATAACTTTACGATTAGCGCTAAGGTCGATGCACCATCTTCATCACGAGCAACGACTGCTCAACCGCTTCCTGCTGCCTCTTTTCGGATAAGGGATCGGCCGCTTTTGTGTTCCTCAGATTTTATCCGCGAGCCAGTCGACCGCGACCCCGCGGATATGGTGTTGTTTGTGATGTTGCATGACCGACTCGTTAAACTACCTGCCACTGCAGGGTTTCACCGGCGTAAAACGGCACCATCGGCTGGCCGGCGACAGCGACCGTGGCCGGGACCTGCCATGGTTTGCGGACGAGGGTGACGCTGTCAGTGTTGCGCGGCAGACCGTAAAAGTCCGGTCCGTTGAAGCTGGCGAAGGCTTCGAGTTTGTCCAGAACACCCAAGGTGTCAAAGATCTCTGCATAGAGTTCCAGTGCCGCCGGCGCACTGTAACATCCGGCACAGCCGCAGGCGTTCTCTTTGGCGTGCTGCAGGTGGGGTGCTGAATCGGTGCCGAGAAAAAACTTCGGCGAACCGCCGGCGACGCCGGCTTGCAGCGCCTGTTGGTGGGTATTGCGTTTCAACACCGGCAGGCAGTAGTTGTGGGGCTTGATGCCGCCGACAAGGATGTGGTTACGGTTGTAGAGCAGATGCTGGGGGGTGATGGTGGCGGCAACATTCGGGCCGCTGGCGAGCACAAACTCTACGGCATCACTGGTGGTGATATGCTCGAAGACCACCTTGAGTTGCGGGTGCTTCGCGACGATCGGGACCAGTTGCTGATCGATAAAGGCTTTTTCGCGGTCGAATACGTCGATCTCGCTGGTGGTGACCTCGCCGTGGACCAGCAGCAACAGACCGGTGTCGGCCATGGCCGCAAAGGTGTCATCCAGAGCTGCCAGGCTGGTCACGCCCTGCGCCGAATTGGTGGTGGCGTTGGCCGGATAGAGCTTGCACGCCTTCACCAGTCCCTGCCCTGCCGCCTCGCGGATCATCGCCGGCGTGGTATGGTCGCTGAGATAGAGGGTCATCAGGGGCTCAAAGCTGCTGGTTGCCGGGATTACCGCCTTGATGCGCCGGCAATAATCATGGGCAGCGGCCAGGGTGATCACCGCTGGCTGCAGGTTGGGCATGACGATGGCGCGGCCAAAGACACGGGCGGTGACAGGCACCACGGCTGCCAGCATCGCGTTGTCACGTAAATGAATATGCCAGTCGTCAGGTCTGGTTATTGTCAATGTCTCTGTCACGCATTACTCCCTGATAGCCACATGATTCCCTCCGATACAAAAAGCTGCCTTCCCTTATGTCGGATTGCACTCGTCTTATCAAAAAACCCGGCAATAATTATTCAGCCGGCCAGTCTCACTTATATGCACTTTTTACTTGCCCTTCAAGCCAGAGTAGAGTAGTGTTCCGGACAAGGGGGCTTCATCGCTTCCGTAAACCCTTCGTGCCACCCCCCCTCCGGCACGAGGGGTTTTTTTATTTACAGCTCCGTTGCCTCCCGTCGGGGACTTCTCTTAACCGGGGTGGTGCGTGTTTATCCAACAGCGGCTTTTTCTTGCGGTGGCGATTGTCAGCGGGGTCATGGGCGCTTCGCCATTAAAAGCAGTAGCGGGGTTTACCCGCTTTTCGCCGTCACTGCTTGTCCGTTTTATCCCTGATGATGGCGAACAGTGACCGGCCTGATTGATAGAGTCGCCCGACCTGGTCACCGATTCCCCCGACACCGCCAGCCTCGATACGGCGACGATTCAGCTGCGTCTGCAGTCCCTGCTGATAGGATGTGTCGAGCAACCTGCTGAGTTCACTGAGATTATAGCTCGGTTGGTGCTCGGCAACCGAAAGGGGAATCAGCTCGTTAAAGCCAAGCAGCTTGCGATTGTACTCCAGGGCGGTTTTAATGGCTTTTGCCTTGGGGTTTTCCGGAGTTTCCAGGTCATAGGGCGGCTGCCACTCCGCCACCGGGGGCAGGCGATCAACCTGGTTCAGCACAGCGATGATAACCGGGCGTTTCCGGGAACGCTGGGCTGGTGTCAGGTAAAAGGCATCAAGTTGTTGTTTGAAATCCCTGTCCAGTAAACGAGCGGGCTGATTGGCTTTAAGCACCCAGATGATCAGATCGCAACTGGTGACTTCCTTGAGCAGATTCTTCGTGGTTTTCTCGTTGCCATCAAGACCAGGCAGATCAACCAGATGAACCATCTCCATGCCGTCAATATGGCACCGATGTACGGTTGTTGCAACGGTTGAGGGGAGCGGACTAACTTCGGCGACCATGGCGTCGACAAGGGCATTGATGATGGACGATTTACCTGATCCGGTCTGCCCGGCAAAGCAGATCCTCAATGGTTCAAGGGGCGCTGCCATATTCCTGCTATCCTGCCCTTGTATCGCCGGATAATGTTCTTCGACCCGGAAGCGGCCGCTGTAGAGATCGATGGCGACGGAGACAACTTCCTGCAGCAAGGCCTGTTTCAACTTGAGCTGAAACTCGGCACTGACCTGAGTCATCATTTTACCGATCACCTGACTGCGCAATTCAGCCAGCACCGCTGTCACCGGATTGGCCAGCCGGACAATCCGGTAGCTGTTCCACACCCATTTGGCCGACCTGTAGCCGGACATCAGCTTTTCCTTGTTGTCATATCCCTGTACCAGCAGTGACAGGCGGGTATTTTCTACGAAGGGAACATGTGTTTTCAGCAGCAGACGATAGCGACGACTGATTTCCTCTACCATCATCAACACTTCCGGAAGGGAAAAGGCAAGCTCCTTACGACTCCCTTTTTCATGGTAGTTTTCAGCAGCAGCCTTGATCAGCGCCAGGGCGTGCTCCTGCAGATGCCCCCATTGGGGGTTTCCCTCCAGCTGTTCGGCAATTTTCCGGTTCAGTCTGTCCCAGACCTGATGATCGTAATCAGCCCAATCGGCGGAAGCGGTTACCAGCCCCTCTTCCGCCACGGGCACAGTACCGGGGGTGGGACGCCACAGGGTCCAGCGTAGTGCCGCGATCAGGAGGGCACAAACAGCCAGCAGGGCAACAAAATGGAGAATATAGCCATAGTCGAACAAGGCGATCAGCCCGAACAGACCCAGGATCAACACGGGCAATATCAGCACAACTGCGAGCAGAGGCATGGCGGCCGTTGACAACCGCCGGGTTGTTTTAATGCTGTTCAACAGACGCTTCACCGCTCTTTACCTTTCGGACTTCGTTAAACGCCTGCTGATACAGGCGTTTTAGTTCCTGCTCGGAGACGGCTTCACCTTTGCTCTGATGATAGAGGTATTTACAGGCTGCCCGGCCGATGGCATAGGTCGAACAAAAACTGACGGCAACGGCTGCGGCACTGCCGACGGTTTGCCCATAAACCGGAATCAGTTTGGTGAGCTGCCGTATGCCCAGTTTCGACAGATACTGCACACTGAATCCGGCTCCCAAGGCCGCGACAAAGTCGGCCAGGGCTTTTTTATCCCACGCTATCCCGTATTGTCCAGCCAGATGATGGAGCATTTTTGCCTGAATCATCGGGACAGTGCCCAATCCGACCAGCGGGATGGCATCTGTGCCGCCGGAAGCCGCAGCGTACCAGAGGATGTCGTTACGAAGTGGGGCAAAGTGGCTCTCTTCGGCACAGGCATGTTCTTCTCTGGTACTCAGCAGGGCAATGATGGGTAAAAAATCAGCGAGAGCCAAGCGCAACTCTTCCACCCCGACGCTGCCGTCATCCGCGCCGCCGAAATCCACAGCAACAGATTTGACCGGCTGCTTCCAGACAGATTCAACCAGGTGCTGATTGTGGCTGATCGCCTGGTACCGTTGAAACTCATCAGCCAGCAGCAGAATACCCGTGTGGACCAGCAACAGATGCTTGACAGCAGCTGATCTGCGAATCCCGGCAAGGGCCCGGATTACTGCGCTTTGTTCGGGCTCCTCCGCCTTCATCACGATGATGACGGCACTGGTCGTCTGCGCACAGGCGGCGATATCTTCGTCGGCATTGTAGTCGGCCTCGGCCAGACCGCGCGTGTCAAGAAAACGCAGCAGCGGCTTTTCTGGTGGAAAGTCATAGCGCCGGGAACTCCGGGTGCAAGGGCTGAAGCCATTGCCGATTTCTACATCCGACCGCCCTGTTATCGCTTGAATCAACGAGGATTTTCCCGCCCCGGTTTTGCCCAGCAGCCAGAGGGTGGGCAGACGGGCAGAAACAGCGGACGGTTTTTTTGCGGCAGCTTTTGCAGGGGAGCTGATCCGTCGGCGGATATGGTGATATATTTTTTCCATTGAAGTCACTCTGTGGTGCAGCAGCGCCGCAACCCCGATCAGGTTTTTATTGCCCGAAAAATGCTAAAGATCCACGTCGCCGAGTTAACTGACAACGTGCAGGGCGACTCATAAATAGGGCTAAAGCGTCCACTGCCGATCCTCTCCCCGCAGGCAGCCCATAACGCCTGAATTCTTGCGGAGGCATGGAGAAATGTGGTCTTCACACGCTCCGCGTAACCGTCATCATCACCATCGCGGGAGTTGGTGCTTCCATTTGCCCGCCCTGCCCCTGTCAGAACCACCCCGGGCAACGTTTTAATAAATGCCTGAATACCCTACAGACATCCACCGGCAAAATAAATGGTTTCAGGTTTTCTGGCGCGTCACTGTCGCTTTCAGCTTATGCATCATCCTCCCGGAGGCTCCGTAACAGTGCAATTGACGTCTCAGGTTCGATGCGTTCGGTATGATCGGCAAAGAAGGCAGCGTTCTTGACCAGGCCATCGCGAGCGACAACAATCCTGCCGACCAGAGGCAAGCGCCAGCGGTTATCCCCATTGAAACGCTCCAGATCGATGCCGAAGTCACGATAAATGTCGATGAGCTCTGCGGGCAGATCAAACATCACCCGGAGTTGGTCAAGATAGGAGGAACCAGGGTCGCTCAGCAAAGGATATGTCAGCCCCAATTTGCTGACCAGGGGACCGGCATATTTCGGCAGCATGGGGGAGATAGCCACCAGTTTTGCACCGGTCTCTTCAATCTGTGGTAATGCGCTTTGCAGAGCTTCCAGCTCCGCATTGCAGTAAGGTCACCAGACCCCCCGATAGAGGGTGATCAGCACGGGTCCGTGCGCCCGCAACTCCGCCAGAGCGACTGATTTCCCTTGTGTATCCGGCAGCGAAAAGTCAGGGATTATTTCCCCCCGGCGAATAGTTCTGTCAAGAATCCCGGAGCCTTCCACCGTCATCCGGGACTTGAGCATTTTTTTCATAATTTCAGGAGAAATCTTCTTGGCGGCTGCCACTTTGAGGTTTTCCAGTTGTTCCTTAAGCATGCTACCTCCCTAAGTATTGGTTACAGTCTTTGGATAAAGAGATGTTATCGATTAGCCGGCTGTTTTTTTCCGTCACGTCTCAGGTGAAAAAAAGATCATATCCGATCTTCACCAAAATTTCCCGGGTGAGCCTGATTCTCTTCGCCTATGACCTGCCTTACCGGGCGCACAGTCTGAAAAGGTGAGATAAACCATCAGTCCGGCGATCGAGCGTGTATTCCTGTCTGATCAGTGGTGAGCTTACGGGACACCTGACCCACATCATTAATTGATGGTGGCCGACAAGACGCATACCCGATTGCCGAAAATGATAATTCGGGGAGTTGGTTGAAATTCATGTTGCAGCTGAGGTGTGCAAACGCGCAGAGATGAAAGGAGAGTTTACCCCTCGCTTTAATCGCTAAAGGCGTATATAAACCTTATGTCATTTTTTTGGAATTTTCCGCCTTCAGGTAATACCCATGCTGACGAGAGCTCTACAGACAAAATGGATCATGCAATTGATGGTGCTGATCTATCTCATGCTCAGCTTCGGTAGTGCCAATGCTGCCTTCTGGTGTCAGGCAGATGAAAACTCCTCTCATCTGGAAGTGAACCCTGTCGGCAAATGTTGGATCAATTGTTCTCCAGATTCCGCTGTGCTTCAACCGGGCTTGGCAATCCCTCAGTCAGCTGGTTTATTTTTTTCACTTGATGACCAATGCCTTGATTCCCCGGTATTTACTGCAGCACGACCTACTTCAAAACCAACCAACCTGCTAAACAAAAACGTACCAAGTTCATTCGACACCTCTTACCTCCCCTGCACTCCTAAGCTGAACGTAGGTATCAGACACTTGGCCAACCATAACCGGCCGGGCTACTTACCCGAAGCTCAACCCTTAAAAGTCCTGCGTACAGTTGTCCTACTGCGTTAAGCCTGGCTGCCCTGGTTACAAAATAACAGATCATTATTTGAGCTTGCGTTGTCACCACATCAATCATGTTCAACTGATCCGCATTGACTCCTGGCGTTGAATAGGCATTGAAGTTACTTCGTTGCCGGTTTTCACCCCATCCTGTTTGGGACGTCATCTATCAGAAAGATGTTGATGTACATATCGCAAGGCCTGATACCCTGCGAACAGAAAGGTTCTTTATGCGTTACTTGCTTTTGCTCGCCTTCCTCGTGTTGATTGGCGGCGGCGTCTACATTTATTCCAACCTCCCAACACCGGTGCTTGCCGGAGATCTTGCGCCTGATTTCCAGCTGTTGGATACCAAAGGAAATACCGTTACGCTTTCTGAGTTACGTGGCAAGGTTGTCATGGTGAATTTCTGGGCAACCTGGTGTCCGTCCTGTAAACAGGAAAAACCTTCGATGGAACGGCTCAACAAGATGATGACGGATGAGAATTTTGTCATGCTGGCAATCAACACAGAGGAGAATGGTCCTGCGATTGTTCCTGCTTTTCTCAAGAAAAATCCGCTTGAAATTACTGTGCTCTACGATGACCAGGGAACCGTCAAACAGCAATATGGTGTCTATAAATTGCCGGAATCTTTCATCATCAATAAAAACGGCATTATCGACCAGAAGATTATCGGCCCACTCGACTGGTCCAGCCCCCAAACAGTCGCCTACTTCCAGCGTTTGATCAGAGGGTAATCCAGTGCTACAACAAGCTGCCGATATCACTTACTGGATTGCGTTTACCGCCGGAGTTTTATCCTTTATTTCTCCTTGCGTTTTGCCGCTGATCCCTTCGTATCTGACCTACATAACCGGGTTATCCTTTGAGCAACTCGATGATGAGCATCCGGATGTCAAGGTTCGCCTGACGGTTATCCTCCACATTCTTTTCTTCATCCTCGGATTTTCCCTTGTTTTTATTCTGCTGGGCGCAATTGCCGGCATCGCCTCCGGGCAAATTCAGGCACTACTGCGCGAGGGGATGAACTGGGTTGCCAGGATCGGTGGTTTTTTGATCCTGCTGTTTGGCGTCCACATGACCGGCCTATTCTCCTTTCGCGCCCTGCTCAGCTACAAAAGAATTCAACTGAATAAAAAACCAGCTGGTTTCTTCGGGACCTTCGTTGTTGGCATTGCCTTTGCCGCCGGCTGGACACCCTGCATCGGCCCCATTCTCGCCTCGATTCTGATGGTCGCAGCGACCTCCGGGCAAGTCGCTGAGGGAACCATATTATTAACTTTCTATTCCCTGGGACTGGGGCTACCCTTCCTGCTCGCGGGACTGCTGTTTCACCGATTTCTGAGCACAGCTAAACGGTTACGACACCACATGCGCAAGATTGAAATCGGCACCGGTGTGATGCTCATCGCCGTTGGCATCATGCTGATGTTCAATCTGTTGCTGCCGATCACCATGTTTTTTTACCGGTGGGTTCCGGTGCTGGGTTAATGGCGAGTCGACGATCGTCGTCCCTGCACCTTCGATCCAATATTGCATCATATTACGGAGTGTTAAGTTATGTCACAATCTGACAACGCAATGAATACAAACTGGATGTTGCTGTTCTTGTGCTGGCTCCTGGTCAGCGTCTCGGCAACAATCAGTATTTTTTTCAGTTCCGTTCTGGAATATCAGCCCTGTGTTCTGTGCTGGTATCAGCGGATTTTCCTGTTCCCTTTAATCCTTATTTTTGCTGCCGGCCTGTTCCCGACGTTTGACAAAAGCGTCATCAAATATGCCCTGCCGCTGACCATTGCCGGTGGATTGACAGCCCTTTACCATACACTGCTCTATGCCGGAATTATTCCGGAAAACATTCAACCCTGTTCACAGGGTGTATCCTGCACGGAACGATACATCGAGTTGTTCGGTTTCATATCCATCCCGATGTTGTCATTTTTTGCATTTTCAACCCTTGTCACCCTGTTAATCATACTAAAGAGGAGAACAGCATGATGAAATACGCACTTGTAGGAATCACCTGTATAGTACTGGTGTTAGCCTTTGTGGTCGGCAATAATTATTATAAAGATCAGCAAATAAAAAAGTACGGCTCCATGGCAGCAACGAACACTGAAGTTTTTGTCAGAGATCATTCCCGAACCCTGGGTAGCGATGATGCCAAGGTAACCCTGGTTGAGTTTATGGATCCGGCCTGCGAAACCTGCGCGGCATTTGCCCCCTTTGTCAAAAAAATAATGGATGAAAACCCCGGTAAAATAAAGCTGGTGCTGCGTTACGCGCCGTTCCATGATGGTGCTGACGATTTTGTTAAAATCGTTGAAGCTGCCGGAATGCAGGGCAAATACTGGGAAACCCTGGATCTCATGTTTGCTACCCAGAATATCTGGGCTAATCATCACAACTATCAACCGGAAAGATTATGGGACATCCTCCCCAGGGCGGGCATAGATATCGAACAAATAAAAAAAGACATGCATGACCCCGCTATTACGAAAATCATTGTCCAGGACATGGCCGACGTGAGAACCCTTGATGTGCAAAAAACTCCCGGCTACTTTGTCAACGGCAGACCGCTGCAAGTTTTTGGCTACCGGCAATTGTACGAATTGATTCAATCGGAATTGAACGCCCAATATCCGAAATAGTGAGGGCCACAGATATCTTTATTGGTAGGGCCGGTTGAGTAACTCAACTTCTGGAGGACAAGAGACTTGAGTAAAAAAACGAAAAAACACAAGACCTCCACCGAAAAAGCGGCGCCGCAGCACGAAGCATCGATCCGCGAAAGATCAGTAAAACAGGAAAAAAAGAAACGACCGCCGGTACTGAAGAAAAGGACACATCCCAACTGGTCGGTGACGGCACTTGCCGGAGTCGGGATGGTCTTGACCCTGTATCTGACTCTTACCGTGTGGCTCGGAGAAGCGCCCCTGTACTGCGCACAAGGAAGCGCGTGTGATATTGTTCAGCAAAGCCGCTGGGGGACCTTCCTTGGTTTGCCAACGGCATTCTGGGGGTTCCTGACTTACACGGCACTCGCCTTTATCGGTTTTAAGGTTCGCAGTCCCGAGCAGCAGTGGAAGTCAGCCTGGATCGTTTCATTAGTGGGCGTCGGTTACAGTGTCTATCTCACTTTGGTATCGCACTTTGTCATCGATGCCCTTTGCCCCTACTGCCTTGCTTCGCTGGCAATAATGATGGTCACTTTCGGAGTCATCATGACTCAGCGGCCCGAGGGGATGAAGGATTTCAAGTTTAAGTCCTGGGTTACGCAAACAGCCGTTGTGACACTGATCATTATCGGGGGGATGCACCTACACTACAGTGGCGTATTTCATCCTGCAGCCGGGCCTGAAGATCCCTACCTGAAAGGGCTGGCCACTCACCTTGCCCGGGAGAATGCCATTTTTTATGGTACTTTGTGGTGACCGGCCTGCAAGGAACAGAAGTTTCTGTTCGAGTCATCCGCTGAACTGCTCCCATACGTCGAATGCACGCCGGGTGGCCGCAGGTCACCGCAGGCAGCAGAATGCAGAATAAACAATATTCAATCCTACCCTACCTGGATCATCGGCGGGAGAACCTATAAGGGCCTGCTCAAACCTGACCAGCTGGCTGCGCTTTCAGGGTACCCCCAAGAATAGGATCATCAATCATGTGGTGGCGCATGGCGATCATAGCCAGGCCACGCAAACTGGTCCAGTATCCGATTTTTTTTGCCATAAATATCTCCTCCAGAAAAACTGCCGGAATCGACAGTGATCGGTTCCGGCAGCGGTTAGGCTCAATTGAAGTGACTTGGATGGGTCAGTACAGCAGAAATATAGCTATCCTACTACCTGACTTATGGATTTCAGCAAACTTGAAACAGGGCGTTATCCTTGCTGCACTTCTCTGCAACTTGCTCCGCCGCAGATCCCGTATTGAACAAACCGCGATCTTTGCTCAGACCTGTCGGGTCATATCCTGCCTCGGTGCCAATCCAGGCCAGTTGAACGGCGCTGTAGTCAAAGTTCACCGCAGCAATTGTTGCTTTTTCGCTGGCGACAACCTCGGCTCCGGCCTCGGTACCAATCCAGGCCAGTTGAGCGGCATTGTAGTTAAAGTTCGCCGCAGCGATATTTGCTTTTTCGCCGGCGACGATATCTACCCCCGCTTCCGTGCCGATATGCGGGCTATTGCCAGGGATACCTATCCCGGCAAATGACGTTACTGCGAGACCTAATAAGAGGGATGCAGCCAGGCTACCGATGGTTAATTTTTTATTTTTCATGATGAAGGCTCCTTTTTTAGTTTGTATCTCTCTGCTTGCCAGAAAGATCGTTGCATGTTTATTGATCATCAATCTATGGGCCCGGTGTGATTGCGTTGATGTTCATAAACTTTGCATAGAGGGTGCCAACTTTTAAATAAAATGATAACAAGCTGAATTCATTGATTCTTTTATTTTTATTGCAGAGCAAAAGAGTTCTTTCTTTGCTTTTGTGTAGAATATTCTACTTATTGTTGTTGAGTATTATTCAGTTCGGAGATAACCGAACCAGGGATAAATAGAGCTTCCTGAATAAATTCATATTGAGCTCAGATGGTGATCAGCTCAACCTGTTCTGCTCTTTGATAAAGCACTGAGACATTCTATCGGTTCGCATAATGCGCTGTTGCCACGCCATGAACGCCTGTGCAGCGCACCAAGCCCGATACAGCGTGTCGCACATCCCTTCGACCATGGTCGGCGTCTTGCCTTTTTTTACCTCGAAAAATATTTCGTCACCGGAAACATCAGGTTTAAAAAGGGCCGTATTAGGTGAGGTGTCCCTTAAATTCCAAAACAAATGGAAAGCTGAAACACAGCAGACGGATGAATAAATTCATGGTGGCCCCCTCCGTAGGGGCACGGCGCGCCGCGCCCTGGTCCTCGTTATATTGGTATTATGTCCCCCGAAGCCAGATTTTCGTGCCACGCTTTCACCTTCTCGTTGGGTTATTTACCAACAATGTCCTCTTCACCCAAGTCCTCGGCAATCAGTCGAAACTGTTCCAGCGCGGCTTCTAAATCCGCGACAATCTCGGCCGCCAGCACACCCGGCTCCGGTAGATTATCCGAATCCTCCAGCGAATCGTCCTTGAGCCAGAAGACATCAAGGCTGGCTTTATCGCGGGCGATCAGATCGGTATAGTCGTAGCAACGCCAACGACCGGCAGGGTTGTCCTCGCTCCAGGTGCTGGTGCGTTGATTGAGATTGCCGGCATTGTAAAGGGTAACGAACTCATCCAGATCACTGCGCCCCAGAGAATTGGTTTTGAGGGTGAAGTGCATGTTGGTGCGCAGATCGTAGATCCACAGCT